>CAZIIX010000043.1:7282-14483 GCA_964539345.1 uncultured Actinomycetes bacterium
TCCCGCGGCCGGTGGGGGCTCGGCGTCTCCCGCGGTCGGTGGGGGATCGGCGTCTCCCGCGGTCGGCAGGTCGACGGCGTACGTCTCCGCCGTGAGGCCGGCGCCGTGGAGCAGCTGCGCGGCGATGGCCGCGCCGGCCGAGTGGGGCCGGCGCACCGTGCGGTCCGCGGCGGCGCCGGGCAGCGCCAGTGGTGCGGCGACGGGATGGTCGCTGCGGCCGAAGATCGCTGCGGAGACCATCTGGCCGGGCCGGAGGATCGACGCGCCGTCGGGCTCCGGAGCATCCGCCGCCGGACCGCTCGCCGCCGGACCGCTCGCCGCCGGGCCGGTCGCGGCGCGGTCTGGGCCGCCGGCCGCGCGGTCGTCGCGGACCCGGCCGCAGCTGATGACGACGATCCGGTCGACGCCCCGCAGCTCCTCCACCGCTCGGCCGCAGGCCCGCACGACCTCGTGCGCCCGCTCGGCCAGTCGCGGCGCCAGCCCGGGGACGAGGAAGGGCGCGGGCGGGCACAGCACGGCGGTGGCGATCATCGTGGTCAGACTATCGAGTGACGCCGCTGAGCGGCGGTCCGAGTAGCCGCGTGGGCGCCGGACGCAGGCGGCTCCCGGGTGTCGCCACGATTGGACCAACCAGGCACACTAGACAGTGACCGCACACACATCTGGATGCGGGCAACGCCAGGGGGCGCTCGATGCCCCGGGGACGTGCACGTCCCCCCTGCACACGAGGAAGGTCAGCGACCATGCCTGAGGACGACACCACCACACCGCCCACGCCTGCAGCCGTCCCCTCCCCGGTCCCCCCGTCGACGCCCGGTCCGCGGCCGGTCCCCCGCCCAGTGCCGGCGCCGAGGCCCGGCCCCGCCCCCGCCTCGCCGCGTGGCCCGCAGTCCGGGCCGACCTCGGTCGCACCGGTGGTCGAGCCGGTCGTCGAACCGGTCGATCCGCACGAGTGGGGCCGCATCGACGATGACGGTGTCGTCTACGTGCGCACGGCGGCCGGCGAGCGGGTGATCGGCGATTGGCAGGCCGGCGATGCCGAGGCCGGGCTGGCGCACTTCGGCCGCAAGTTCGACGACTTCGCCACCGAGATCGCCCTGTTGGAGGCGCGGCTGGCCAGCGGCGCCGGCGATCCCAAGTCGACGCGCAGCCAAGCGGTCAACCTGCGCGCGTCGGTGGATACGCTCGCCGCGATCGGCGACCTGGACGGTGCCGCCGCGCGCCTGGACGCCGTCATCGCCGCGTCCGATGCCGCGGTGGAGCAGGCCGCCGCGGCCCGGGCCGAGGCCCGCGCCGCGGCCGTCCGGTCCAAGGAGGCGCTGTGCACCGAGGCGGAGGAGCTGGCGCGGTCGACGCAGTGGAAGGCAGCCGGCGACCGGTTCAAGGCCATCGTCGACGAGTGGCGCGCCATCCGCGGCGTCGACCGCAAGACCGACGATGCACTGTGGAAGCGATTCGCACGCGCCCGCGACACGTTCACCCGCGCGCGGGGTTCCCATTTCGCCGAGCTGGACAAGCAGCGATTGGCGGCGCGGGACATCAAGGAGAAGTTGATCAAGCGGGCGGAGGCGCTGTCGTCCTCGCGCGACTGGGGCGAGACGACCTCGGCCTACCGGTCGTTGATGGCGGAGTGGAAGGCGGCCGGCCGTGCCCCGCGGGACGCCGAGGACAAGCTCTGGGAACGGTTCCGGGCGGCGCAGGAGGCGTTCTTCTCCCGGCGCAACGAGGTGTTCGCGGAGCGGGACGCGGAGTTCGTCGCCAACGCCGAGGTGAAGGAGAAGCTGCTGGTCGAGGCCGAGCAGATCGACCCGGACAGCGACCTGGAGGCGGCGAAGACGAAGCTGCGGTCCATCCAGGACCGGTGGGAGGCCGCCGGGAAGGTCCCGCGCGAGCGCATCCGGGAGCTCGATGGGCGGCTGCGCGCCGTCGAGGAGAAGGTGCGCGCCGCGTCCGAGGCCGAATGGCAACGCACCGATCCGGAGCTGATCGCACGCGTCGAACAGTTCCGCAGTCGGGTCGATCAGTTCCGGTCGCAGGCGGAGAAGGCCCGCGCCGCCGGCGACGAGCGCAAGGCCCGGGAGGCCGAGGAACAGGCGGCGACCTGGCAGCAGTGGCTGCAGGCCGCCGAGAACGCGGCGAACGAGTAGGGCCCCTGGCTGCCCCTGGCTACTTCCGCCGGCCGAACGCCGGCATGCCCAGCCCGACGCCCGGGGTCTTGAGCGGGACCCCGGTCTCGGCGCGATCACCGGCGGCGGTCCGGCGGTGCGAGAGGATCTCGCCGTCGGCGATGAGGTAGTGCGGAGCGCCGTAGGTGACGGTAGTGGTGACGACGTCGCCGGGTCGGACCGCACGGTCGATCGCCGGACCGGTCGGCGCGAAGTGCACCAGCCGCCCGTCCCGGGCCCGGCCGCTCATCCGATGGGTATCGCCGTCCTTGCGGCCCTCCCCCGCCGCGACGAGTACTTCGACGACGGAGCCGACCTGTGCCCGGTTGCCGGCCAGCGAGACCTCGTCGGCCACCTCGACCAGCCGGCGGTACCGATCTGCGACGACCTCCGGCGGCACCTGGTCCGCCATCGTCGCGGCCGGGGTGCCGGGCCGCGGCGAGTACTGGAACGTGTAGGCGCCGGAGAACTCGGCGGCGCGCACCACGTCCAGGGTCGCCTGGAAATCCTCCTCGGTCTCGCCGGGGAACCCGACGATGATGTCGGTGGTGATGGCGGCGTCCGGCATGGCGGCACGCACCTTGTCCAGGATGCCCAGGTACCGCTCCGAACGGTACGAGCGCCGCATCGCCTTGAGGATCCGGTCGGAACCCGACTGCAGCGGCATGTGCAGCTGATGGCACACGTTCGCGGTCTCGGCCATCGCGTCGATGACGTCGTCGGTGAACTCGCGCGGGTGCGGCGAGGTGAAGCGGACCCGCTCCAGACCGTCGATGGCACCGCAGGCGCGGAGCAACGCGCTGAACGCCTCGCGGTCGCCGAACTGCACCCCGTAGGCGTTGACGTTCTGGCCGAGCAGCGTGACCTCGAGGACTCCGTCATTGACGAGCATCTGCACCTCGGCGAGGATGTCGCCGGGGCGCCGATCCGCCTCCTTGCCGCGCAGCGACGGCACGATGCAGAACGTGCAGGTGTTGTTGCAGCCCACCGAGATCGACACCCAGGCCGAGTAGGCGGCGTCCCGCTTGGCCGGCAGCGACGACGGGAAGACCTCCAGCGCGTCCAGGATCTCGACCTGCGCCTCGTGGTTGTGCCGGGCCCGTTCGAGCAGCACCGGGAGCGACCCGGAGTTGTGCGTGCCGAACACCACGTCGACCCAGGGCGCCCGCTCGACGACGTAGGCGCCGTCCTTCTGCGCCAGGCAGCCGCCCACGGCGATCTGCATCCTGGGGTTGGCCTTCTTCGCCGGCGCCAACTGGCCGAGGTTGCCGTAGAGCCGATTGTCCGCGTTCTCCCGCACCGCGCAGGTGTTGAACACGACCACATCCGCCTCGTCGCGTCCGTCGGCGGGAACGTAGCCGGCCTGTTCGAGCAGCGCGGCCAGCCGCTCCGAATCGTGCACGTTCATCTGACACCCGTAGGTGGTGATGTGGTAGCTGCGCGCTGCGGTGTCGGTGGCGGTGTCGGTGGCGGTCATTGTCGTGCTCACGGGCATCAAGGGTACGCGGTGCGGTCGGGGCTCGCGCCGGGACGGACGTCCGCGCCGCGGCCGGTGCGGGCCGCCGTCATCGTGCCACCTCGGTGGCGCGGGACTCGCGGATCACGGTCACCCGCACCTGGCCGGGGTAGGTCAGTTCCTCCTCGATCTGCTTGGCGACCTCGCGGGCCATGACGTGGGCCTCCAGGTCGTCCACGACGTCGGGTTTGACCATGACGCGGAGTTCGCGGCCGGCCTGCATGGCGAACACCTTGTCCACGCCCGGTTTGGCGTTGGCGATGGCCTCGATGTGTTCGAGCCGTTGCACGTACGACTCCAGCGACTCGCGACGTGCGCCCGGACGACCCCCGGAGCAGGCGTCGGCCGCCTGGGTGAGCACCGCTTCGACGGTGTTCGGAGCGACCTCGTCATGGTGCGCCTCGATGCAGTGCACGATGTCGGCGCTCTCGCCGTACCGGCGCGCGATGTCCGCGCCGACGATCGCGTGCGAACCCTGGGACTCATGGGTCAGCGCCTTGCCGATGTCGTGCAGGAACGCGCCGCGCGCGACGACGGTGGGATCGACGCCGAGCTCTGCCGCCATGATGCGGGCGATGTGCGAGGTCTCGACGAGGTGGCCGAGCACGTTCTGCCCGTAGGAGGTGCGGTACTTCAGCCGGCCGATCAGCGACACCAGCTCCGGGTGCAGGTCGGAGATGCCCACCTCGAGCAGCGCGTCCTCGGCGGCGCGCTGGCACAGCGCCTCCACCTCATCATGCGCCCGCTCGTAGGCCTCTTCGATGCGGTGCGGATGGATCCGACCGTCGTCGATCAGCGCTTGCAGGGTGACGCGGCCGATCTCCCGGCGGACCGGATCGAAGCAGGACAGCAACACCGCCTCCGGGGTGTCGTCGATGATGACGTTGACGCCGGTGACGGTCTCGAACGTGCGGATGTTGCGGCCCTCGCGGCCGATGATGCGCCCCTTGATGTCGTCGGACGGCAGCTGCAGCACGGTGACGACGGACTGCGAGGTCTGGTCGCTGGCGACGCGCTGGATCGCCTCGGCCACGATGGCTCGCGCCCGCTGCTGCGCGGTGGCCCGTGTCTCGGCCTCGATGTCGCGGATCAGCCGCGCCGCATCCCGGCGGACCGCCTCCTCCTGGTTCGCAAGCAGTTCGGCGCGCGCATCGTCGACCGTGAGCCCGGCGATCCGCACGAGTTCCGCCTCGACCTCGGACTCGTGCCGGGCCGCGGTCGCCCGTTGCTCGGCGGCATCCGACTCGAGCCGGCGCTGCATCCTGCCCAGATGGGCCGTGTCGTCGCGCAGGATCTGTTCCCGGGCGCTGAGGTCCTCGCGGGCACGCGCCAGATCCGCCCGGTCGGCGCGGAGCCGGTCGCGATCACCGGACAGTGCCCGCTGATCGGCTTCCAGCGACTCGGCGGCCGCCGCGATCTTCTCGCGCTCCTGCGCCAGCCCGGAGCGCTGCTCGTCGAGCGCCCGGGCGCCCTCCTCGGCGATCCGCGCCCGTTCGGCGTCGAGCGACTCGCGGGCCTGCTCTGCCTCGGCGCGGGCCGCTCGCACGATGTCCTCGGCATCGGCCACCGCTTCGGCATGGATCCGCTCCGCGTCCGTGCGTGCGCGGTCCAGCAATGCGGCGGCCTCGTCGGCGGTCTGCTGGGCATGCCTCGGCCCCATACCGCCGTCGGCCGGCTGGCGATCGCCGGCGCCCGCGTCGTTCGGATCCTGCTGGGTGGTTGCCACGGCCTCCGAGACGATCCTGCGAATCGCGTCCGCGTCGAGCGTCGGAGCTGCGCCGCGTCGGGGCCGGAGGGCGATCACCGCGATCACAATCACTGCTGCCGCCAGCGCGGCAACCAGCACGATCGTGAGGGTGTCCACCGCTGCCTCCCCTTGTTCGGCCGGTGATCGGCGATCACCGTCGTCAGGGGGTCACGCCCGGTTCCGCGCCGCGCCGCCCAGGTAGCCGCCACCGTCCCACGTCCCAGCGGAACGGGGTCAGCAGGCCCTATTGTCAGTACTGCACAATTCGCTATCGCATATGTCGCCGCGCGACGTCTCGTTCGTGACTTCCCTGTGACCTCGAGAGTAAAGAGCCACTATGCGGGGGTCAAGCCGAACCACCGCGTCACACGGGGCCGTCCCCCGGATCGTCGATCGGTTCGACGTATCCGTCGAGGGCCCGGTTCACCACGGGGATCGCGATCGAGGCCGGGTAGCCGCGGCGCGAGAGCATCGACAGCAGGCGCCGGCGCGCGGCCGTCAGCCCGCTGAACACCGCCGCGTCGAGCTTCTTGGCCACCAGCGCCGCCGCGCGGGCACGCTCGTCGGCATCATCGACAGCGGCCAGCACCGGATCGGCGTCCTCGGGCGCCACCCCCTTCTTGCGCAATTCGTTGCGCAGGGCGGCGCGGCTGAGGCCCCGGCTTCGCTGTTTGGTCGCGACGAATGCCCGCGCGAAGGCGGCGTCGTCGATCAGCCCCAGCTCGGTGAGTCGGTCCAGGGCCTGCGCTGCGGCGTCATCGGGAATCTCTCGGCGCCGGAGTGCGTCGGCCAGTTCGGCGCGCGACCTGGCCTGGACGGTCAGTAGGCGCAGGCAGATGTTGCGCGCGGCCGCCACCGGATCCTGATCGGTGGTCTGTCGTGCTCGGCCGCGGCCGGAACTCCGGGCGCGGGGCGCCGCGTCGGTCGGGCCCGCCGCCGTTTCCCGCCCCCGATCCGCTACCTGCTGCGATCCGCCGCGGCCGGATGCCCCCGCGCCGGGCGTCGGGTCGCTCGGGTCCGGGGCCGCCACCTGTCCGTCCGGGCCGACGCGGCCGATGGAGGCGGCCAGCCGCGCGATCGTCGCCGCGCGATCCTCCGACCGGTCGGCACCCCGGTGTGCGCCGACGGGTTCGTCGGCGTCATCGGGACGCGGGGCGGAGCCTGTCACCTCGGATGCTGGGAGCCGTGGCGGCTAGAAGTCGACGGGCGCCGGCGCCGGCTCGTCCACGTCGACCTGCTCCGGCTGCTGACCGACCCCGAGCTTCTCCTTGATCCGTCGGTCGATCTCGTCGGCCACGTCGGGGTTCTCGCGCAGGAAGGTGCGGGCGTTCTCCTTGCCCTGGCCGAGTTGCTCACCCTCGTAGGTGTACCAGGCGCCGGCCTTGCGAACGAGCCCCTGTTCCACGCCGACGTCGATCAGCGATCCCTCTCGGGAGATGCCGTGACCGTAGAGGATGTCGAACTCGGCCTGCTTGAACGGCGGTGCGACCTTGTTCTTGACCACCTTGACCCGCGTGCGGTTCCCGACCGCCTCGCCGCCGTCCTTGAGCGACTCGATGCGTCGGATGTCCAGCCGGACGGACGAGTAGAACTTCAGCGCCTTGCCGCCGGTGGTGGTCTCCGGCGATCCGAAGAAGACGCCGATCTTCTCGCGCAGCTGGTTGATGAAGATCATCGTGGTTCCGGTCGTCGACAGCGCTCCGGTGATCTTTCGCAGTGCCTGCGACATCAGGCGCGCCTGCAGACCGACGTGGCTGTCGCCCATCTCGCCCT
>CAZIIX010000044.1:0-2132 GCA_964539345.1 uncultured Actinomycetes bacterium
TGCCCAGCCCCGCCCCCTCGGACGCGCCCTTGACGATCCCCGCGATGTCCACGAAGGACACGGTGGCCGGCACGATCTTCGCGGACCCGAAGATGCCGGCGAGCTCACCCAGCCGCGGGTCGGGCAGCGGGACCACGCCGACGTTCGGCTCGATCGTGGCGAACGGATAGTTGGCCGCCAACACCTCGGCCCGCGTCAACGCGTTGAACAGCGTGGATTTGCCCACGTTCGGCAGGCCTACGATTCCCAGTGTCAAGCTCACAAGCGGCCAGTCTAGGCGGTGCGGACCGCACCGGGCCGCGGGGCGGGAAATTCATTAGTAATCGTCGGTCGATCTCCGTAGACTTACCCGGTCGGTCATCGGACAACCTGTCAGATCGTCTCAGCCACCCCCCGTCAGAGCGTTCCTGCAGGACGCCTGCGCGGTCCGCTGCGCGCCGACCGGATATCACCATCTGCCGCCAGGAACACCCGGAGAATCGACCATGACCAGTCCTGCCCACACCGCCCCGGCCGGGGACACCAAGCTCGACGCCGCCGTGCTGAAGATCGCCGGCGTCGTCGTCATCGGCGCCATCATGTCGATCCTCGACGTCACGGTCGTCTCGATCGCACTGCCCACGTTCAAGCAGGCGTTCGACAGCAGCTACGCGACGGTCGCCTGGACCATGACCGCCTACACGCTGGCACTGGCCGCCGTCATCCCGGTCACCGGATGGGCCGCGGATCGCTTCGGCACCAAGCGCCTCTACCTGCTGGCCCTGACGCTGTTCGTGCTGGGCTCGGTCGCCTGCGGCCTGGCCTGGTCGATCTCGTCGCTGATCTCGTTCCGCGTGGTGCAGGGCCTCGGCGGCGGCATGCTGATGCCGCTCGGCATGACGATCATGACCCACGCCGCCGGACCGCAGCGCGTCGGCCGCGTGATGGCCGTGCTCGGCGTGCCCATGCTGCTGGGCCCCATCGGCGGCCCGATCCTCGGCGGTTGGCTGATCGAGGTCGCCAGCTGGCACTGGATCTTCTTCATCAACCTGCCCATCGGCATCGTCGCGCTGATCACCGCCGCCAAGGTGCTGCCCAAGGACAGCCCGGAGCCCAGCGAGGCGTTCGACTTCGTCGGCATGCTGCTGCTCTCCCCGGGCCTGGCCGCGTTCCTCTACGGGGTCTCGTCGATCCCGAAGCACGGCACCGCCGCCGACGCGGAGGTACTCGCCCCGGCGATCATCGGTCTGCTGCTCATCGCCGCGTTCGTCTGGCATGCCTTCCACAAGGACCATCCGCTGATCGACCTGCGGCTGTTCCAACACCGGCAACTGTCCATCGCCGTCGTGACCATGAGCATCTTCGCGGTGGCGTTCTTCGGAGCGATGCTGCTGTTCCCGTCATACTTCTTGCAGGTGCGCGGCGAGAAGACGTTGTCCACCGGGCTGCTGCTGGCCCCGCAGGGCATCGGCGCCATGCTGTCGATGCCGGTCGCCGGCAAGCTCACCGACAAGATGGGCCCGGGCAGGTTCGTGCTCGGCGGCATCGTGCTGATCGCGCTCGGTATGACGGTGTTCACCCAGGTGTCGGCGGACACGTCCTACGTCATGCTGCTCGGCGCGCTGTTCGTCATGGGTCTGGGTATGGGGATGACGATGATGCCGATCATGGCCGCCGCCCTGGCGTCGCTCACCCATCACGAGGTGGCGCGCGGATCCACGCTGATGAACGTCATCCAGCAGTCGGCGGGCTCGATCGGGACTGCGGTGATGAGCGTGGTGCTCACCAACGCGACCATCGCCCGACCGGCCGCCGCGATGTATTCGGGCGCGCTCCAGACCCCCGGCATGACGGTCGACCAGGTGCCCGACGAGGTCCGCGTGCCGGGCCAGTCGGCGCTTGCCGAGGCGTTCGGCTCGACCTATTGGGTGGCGCTGGTGCTCATCGCGCTGTGCCTCGTCCCCGCCCTGCTGCTGCCGCGCCGCAAGCCCGAGGTGTCCGCCGAGGCCGGCGGTTCCGAGGCCCCGGCGGTGCCGCTGCACTGACCCGCGCGACAATCCAGGTATGACGGCAGAGCCCGCGGCCGTGCGGCTGCGCATTCCGGTGCGACGGCCCTTCCACGGGCGGGCGCTGCTGCAATTCCTGGCCGCGCG
>CAZIIX010000044.1:2232-4298 GCA_964539345.1 uncultured Actinomycetes bacterium
ACCGCCGCCTGCCGACACCTGATCGACGCGGACGCCGATGCGGCGGCCATCGCGGCGACGCTGCACGCCGATCCGGCACTGGCCCCCGCCGCCGCCGCGGACCCCGGCGTGCGGGTGCCGGGCGCGGTGGACGGCCCGGAGATCGTGTTCCGCGCGCTGGTGGGGCAGCAGGTGTCCGTGGCCGCGGCCCGGACCGCGCTGGCCAGGCTCACCATCGCGGCCGACCAGCGGATGGACTGCGTCATCCCCGGCCTGACGCCCGCGTTGACGCACCTGTTCCCCTCGCCCGCCGCCGTCGCCGGGTTGGGGGTCGGCGCCATCGCCGGCCCGCGCCGCCGCGCCGCCGCCATCGCGGCCGCCGCCGAGGACATGGCCTCCGGTGCGCTGCGCGTCGGCCCTACCCGTGACCACGCCGAGTTGACCGCCGAACTCGTCGCCCGGCCCGGAATCGGCCCGTGGACCGCCGGATACGTGGCGATGCGGGTGCTGCGCGAAGCCGACATCCTGCTGACCGGCGACCTGGCACTGCGTCACGGTGCGGCCAGGCTGGGGCTGCCCGATGAGGTCGCCGAGCTCACCGGGTACGCGGAGCGCTGGCGCCCGTACCGGTCCTACGCCGGGATGTACCTGTGGCGCGCGCTGGCACCGGTAGGGACGCAACCGGCGGCGCGCACGGAGGAGGAGTAGCCATGACGACGACCGGTACCACCGAGGCCGTGTGCTGCACCACGGTCACAGCCGCAGGGCCGTTCAGCGTCGTGGCGACCGAGGAGTCCGGGCGGCCGGTGGTGCTCGCCTCGGGGTGGACCTCCGAGGTCGACGACCTGCTGCCACTGATCGCCGCCGCCCTGCGGCCGGCGATGGTGACCGCGGTGCGCGCCATCGCCGGGATCACGGAACGGGTGCTGGCCTACCACGACGGCCAGGTGCACGCGATCGACGACGTCGTCGTCCTGCAGCGCAGCGGGCCGTTCCTGCAGCACGCGTGGGAGGTGCTGCGCGCGGTGCCGGCCGGCGAACCCGTCACGTACACGCGGTTCGCGGCGCTCGCCGGCCGTCCGACGGCCATCCGCGCCGCGGGCTCGGCATGTTCGCGCAACGCCGCCGCACTGTTCGTCCCCTGCCACCGGGTGCTGCCCTCGACCGGCGGGGTCGGCTCGTTCCGCTGGGGTCCGGACGTCAAGAGTTGGCTGCTCGCGCACGAACGGTCCGGGTCGGCGGGCCGGACCGGCGGCACTCCCCCGCCCTCCTTTACCAGTACCGTATAGCTGTGACTTCACGCCCACCGTCCCGCCCGCGCCCCGCCGACAGCTCCGCGATGCTGCATGTCCGCGGTGTGCCGTTCTGGGGCGCCATCCTCCTCGCGTTGGTCCTCGGGATCGCCGGGATCCTGGTCAGCCGCGCGTTCGGTGCCGGGCTGACCGGCTGGCCGTTCTCCGTCCTCGTCGTGCTGGGCATCGCGGTCGCCGCGCTGGCCGTCCGGCGCGGCGCGATCTTCACCGCCATGGTGCAGGCCCCGATCATCGTCACGCTGCTGGTGTTCGTGTCGCACTATGCGATCGAGGGCAGCGGATCGTCGAACAAGTCCGCGATCGTCAACAGTGGCATCGCGGTCGTCTCGCACTTCCCGACGATGGCCATCGCCACCGCCGTCGGCCTGCTGCTGGGCCTGGTGCGGATCATCGCCCAACCCGTCAGGCGGCACCCTGCGCCACGGCCACCGGCCGAACCGTACTACCACGAGGCGGCGCAGATATAGCCGCAGGTCACACCGGGCGGGGATGACGATGTCCGGCCCATGCGGCAGGGTAGGGATATGGCTTCCACGCTTCCACTTCCAGTACGCGTCGCCGCGGGCCTGCTCGCGACCGGGATCGATCAGTTGCGTCGGCTGCCCGCGGAGCTGCCCGAGCTCTCCGTCACGGTCGTGGGGCGGGCGGTGCGGGCGTCGATGCAGCTGCAGCACAGCATCACCGAGCTCGCCGGGCGCGGCGAGGAACTGCTCGGGGAGATCTTCTCCGCGCCGACCGAGAACCCGGAATGGGCCCGCTTCGACGAGGACGAGG
>CAZIIX010000044.1:4398-8575 GCA_964539345.1 uncultured Actinomycetes bacterium
CGCGCCCCGTTCCTGACCATGCTGACCAACCGGATCGCGACCGTGCAGGCGGAGGATGCGGCCGCAGACCACTGGCAGGACCGCACCGCATGACGGCGACTGCTCCGCTCCCCGATACCGCCTCCGGCACCAGCCGGGAGTCGCCCTGGCCGGTGCGCACCCTGTCGCGCAAGATGGTCGACTACATCGCTCGCGCGCCGCAGGTCTGGGTCGAGGGGCAGATCGCCCAGATCTCCGCCCGGTCGAGGTCGTCCATGGTGTTCCTCACCCTGCGCGACAGCTCGGCGGACGTGTCGCTGCAGGTCAGCGCATTCCGAACGGCCTTCGCCGAGCTGGGGCGGCTGCCCCGGGAGGGTGAGCGGGTGATCGTCCGCGGACGCTTCGACTTCTATGCGGCGCGCGGATCCCTGAGCTTCCGCATCGACCAGGTGCATCCGGTCGGCATCGGAGAGCTTTTGGCGCGGCTGGAAAGGCTCCGGAAGCTGCTCGCGGCCGAGGGGCTCACCGCCCCGGAACGCAAGAAGCCGCTGCCGTTCCTGCCCCGGACCGTCGGGCTGATCACCGGGCGGGCCAGCGCCGCGGAACAGGATGTCCTGACCAATGCCCGGCTGCGCTGGCCGGCCGTGCGGTTCCGCGTCCTCAACACCCCGGTGCAAGGCGTCGCCGCGGTACCGAAGGTGATCGCTGCGCTCCGGGAGCTGGATGCGGACCCGGACGTCGACGTCATCGTGCTCGCCCGGGGCGGCGGCAGCATGGAGGACCTGCTGCCGTTCTCGGACGAAACGTTGTGCCGGGAGGTGTCGGCCTGCCACACCCCCGTGATCTCGGCGATCGGGCACGAGCCGGACCACCCGATCGTCGACGACGTGGCGGACATGCGCTGCTCGACACCGACCGACGCCGGCAAGTGCGTCGTTCCGGACGCCGCGCAGGAGCTCCGCCACCTCGAGCAGTGCCGCCACCGCATGCGCCGGGCGCTGACCGGCTGGGTGCAGACCGAGACCGCGCGCCTGGCGCGCCTCGCCGGTGCCACCGTGCTGGCCGACCCGTGGACGCCGCTGGAGCGCCGAGCCGAGCAGGTATGGCAGCTCGCCGACCGCAGCATGCGGGTGGTTTCCGCTCGGTTGGACCGAGGAGACGCCGACCTGCAGCGCCGGCGGTCACAGTTGGCCGTGCTCGGGCCGGCGGCCACGCTCGCCCGCGGCTACGCGGTGGTGCAGGCCGGCGGCTCGGTGCTGCGCCACGTGGCCGACGCGCCGGCGGGCAGCGACCTGCGCATTCGCGTCGCCGACGGGGCACTGGCGGCGACGTCCCGCGGTCCGGAAGAACAAGGGAGCACACAACAATGACGACGAATCCGACCATTGCCGCGCGGAGCAGCGCCCCTCTGCCCGACAGTTACGAGGCCGCCCGCGACGAATTGGCGTCAGTCGTGGACACCCTGGAGGCCGGGGGTCTGACGCTGGACGATTCGCTGACCCTGTGGGAACGCGGTCAGGCGCTCGCCGCGGCCTGCGAGCGGTTCCTGGCCGGCGCCCGCGAACGGGTGGAGGCCACGCTCGCCGCCGAGGATGGCGAGGACGCCGAGGACTCCGAGGCTGAGGAGACCGACGCCGAGGAGTCGGGCGCCGGACCGGCGGACGGCGACGACGGGAGCGAGTGATCGTCGGCCGGCGGCCTGCCCCGGCGGCCCGGCCCTCCCCAGCAGCGTCCGGCTACCCGCCGTGTGCCACGGACTCCGCCACGGTAACGAAGTCCGCCTCCGACGCGTCCCCGGTGATCAGGAACGTGGTCGCTCCGGTGTGCCGGAACCACGCCAGCTCGGTGCGCTGACCGGTGGTGACCTGCCAGGTGGTGCCTCCGGCATCCACCGTCCCGTGCGAGGAGCGAGCCGATCCGAACTCGGCGTTGAGCAGTTGATCCGGATCGCCGGCGGACTCGACCAGCATGACGAACGTGTCATCCGGGGTGACCCACCCGCCGCGCACCGTCGCGACGGTGCCCGGACCGTCGATCGACGGGTCACTGACGGTGAACGAATTCGGATGCCATGCCTCCGGCACCCCGCGCGGGACCACGATGGGGAAGTCCATCGTGCTCTGCGCATGCTCGAACCCGTGGTGCACGTCAGCGGTGGGCACCGGACCTTCCGTCGGATGGCCCGGCGAGAACGTGACCTGGCTGCCGTACAGCGCGATCAGGCCGACCACGACGAGCACGACCGCCATCGTCATCAGCATGTCCTTGGAGCCCAGCCTGCGTCGATCCGCCACGTGTCCCATGGTCCCATGGACCGCGCGGCCGAGTCGCTGCCGGTCGCGGACGGCGCACCCCTGCGACCGACGTGGCCGAATCAGTCCTCGCGCTCGTAGTCGTCGTCGTCCTCGACATCCATGGACTGCTCGACGACGTCCACCGAATCGGCCTCCTCCGCCCAGGCGGGCGGCACGTCGTCGGACTCGTCCAGGATGGACTCCGGCTCCTCCGGGTCGGCCTGGTCGTCGGGCTCGAACTCCTCGACACGGTCCTCGCCGTAGGGATCGTCGAAGCGTTCCTCGGTCGGTAGATGGTGAGTCATCCTGCGTCTCCCTTCGACCCGGGTCTCCTTCAACCCGGCAGTGCACGCCGTGACTGCTCTGTACCCGGCTCGCCGCCGCGTCAATCGTCACCGTCCGCCACCGGTGGCGACCTGTGATCAATGTCTGATTGGCCGCGCACGGGCGCCTCGATACGGTAAGAGCATGACGCAGAATTCTTCACAGGACCAGGGTGAGTACCGCATCGAGCACGACACGATGGGTGAGGTCCGAGTGCCGGCGGCGGCCAAGTACCAGGCGCAGACCCAACGCGCCGTCGAGAACTTCCCGATCTCGCATCGCGGGCTGGAACGCTCCCAGGTCCGGGCGCTCGGCCTGATCAAGTCCGCCGCCGCGAAGGTCAATGCGCGGCTCGGCGTCATCGGCGAGGACGTCTCCGCGGCCATCGTCACCGCCGCGGACCGGGTGGCCGCGGGCGAGTTCGACGACGACTTCCCGATCGATGTGTTCCAGACCGGCTCGGGCACCAGCTCCAACATGAACACCAACGAGGTCGTGGCGACCGTTGCTTCCGAGTCGCTGGGCAGCAAGGTGCACCCCAACGACCACGTCAACGCGTCCCAATCGTCCAATGACGTTTTCCCCAGCTCGATCCATGTGGCCGCGACCGAGGCCGTGGTGCGCGACCTCGTCCCAGCGCTCGACCATCTCGCCTCGTCATTGGAGGCCAGGTCCACCGCGTGGGCGGAGGTCGTCAAGTCCGGTCGGACGCACCTGATGGACGCCACTCCGGTCACACTGGGGCAGGAGTTCGGCGGCTACGCGGCGCAGATCCGGTACGGGATCGAGCGGTTGAACGCCTCCCTGCCGCGGCTGTCCGAACTCCCGCTCGGCGGGACCGCCACCGGAACCGGAATCAACACCAAGCCGGGGTTCGCGGCCGGCGTCATCGAGGAACTCCACGCCGCGACCGGCCTGGCATTCACCGAGGCGCGGAATCACTTCGAGGCGCAGGGCGCGCGGGACGGCCTGGTGGAGACGTCCGGCCAGCTCCGCACGATCGCGGTGTCGCTGACCAAGATCTGCAACGACATCCGCTGGATGGGGTCCGGCCCGCGCGCCGGCATCGCCGAGATCCACCTGCCCGATCTGCAGCCCGGCAGCTCGATCATGCCGGGCAAGGTCAACCCGGTGCTGCCCGAGGCCGCCCTGCAGGTCGCCGCGCAGGTGATCGGCAATGACGCCGCCGTGGCCTTCGCCGGCTCCCAGGGCAACTTCGAGCTCAACGTGATGCTGCCGCTGATCGCCCGGAACCTGCTCGAGTCGATCCGGTTGCTCGCCAACGTGTCCCGCCTGCTGGCCGACCGATGCATCGACGGGATCGAGGCCGACGTCGACCGCTGCAAGACCTACGCGGAGTCCAGCCCGTCGATCGTCACGCCGCTGAACAAGTACATCGGCTACGAGGAGGCGGCGTCGGTCGCGAAGCAGGCGCTCGCCGAGGGCAAGACCATCAAGGCGGTCGTGCTCGAGCGCGGCCATGTGGAGGCCGGCAAGCTCACCGCCGAGCAGCTCGACGCCGCCCTCGACGTGCTGTCCATGACGCACCCGTAACAAGGGCCGGAGCCGCGCGGGCCGCA
>CAZIIX010000044.1:8675-10908 GCA_964539345.1 uncultured Actinomycetes bacterium
TCACGCGTTCTCGTGCGTGTGATCCCGTCGTTGGTGCTTGCGCTCGATCAGCTCGAGGTCGGCGTGCGTCAGCGCCTCCCACAGCCCGCGTGCCCCGCGCGCCGGCCACGAGCCGAGGCCCACGGTCACCGTCACGGATGGCGCCTCGGCCGCGACCGCCGCCTGCACCAGACCGGCGAGATCGATTGGAGCGGTTCCCGGGACGGCGACGGCGAATTCGTCCCCGCCGATGCGGAACGCGCGCATCTCGCGGCGGGCGGATCGTGCCAGGCGGTCCAGCGCCACCGCCACTGATCGGAGGACGCGGTCACCGTGCGCGTGGCCGTGATCGTCATTGAGCCGTTTGAACCCGTCGATGTCGGCGATGAGCACCTGGCCGGAGCGCCATTGCGCGTGCGTGGCGTTCAGCGCCCGCCGGTTACCGAGCCCGGTGAGCGGGTCGGTCACGCTCCGCCAGTACAGCTCCGTCTCGACCTTCTCCCGTTCCCGGAGCTGCGCGCGGACCACCATCAGCGCCGCGACCAGCGAAGCGATCGACACGGCGGCGACCGCGGCGATCCACCCCGCGGGCCGGTCCGCGACCCAGGCGGCCGCGAGGCACACGACGGCCGTGATGACCACGTGCGCCAGCAGGAACGCGCCCGACCAGTACGAGACCACGACGAGTCCGATCAGGGCGACACTGAACAGGCCGACGACCTGGGAGTCGGCCGGCACCAGGAACGCGATGACCAGGACGGCCGCGTTCGCGACGATCAGGGCGGGCCGTAGCCGATGCGCCATCCGCACCGAGCGCAGCCACCCAATGACCGCGCCGACGATGAGCAGCCCCAGTGCGAGGACGCCGATCGATCGGATCGGCGACACCGTGTGTCGGATGACGTCGCTCAGGGCTCCCGCGATGCCGACGGCGGCGAGGAACACCGCGATCATCGTGTAGAGCCGCCGGTCCGCTCGGGTCACCGGACGGAACCGTTGCGCGGCCCCCGCGCGCGACGAGGTGCCGAACAGCTGGTCCGCGGCGAGCGACTGCCCGGCTCCCGGAGCCGGCGACGGTGCCGCCCGCACCGACCGCTCCTCGACAGCGACCCCAGCCGCGTCCGGGGTCTCGGCGGCCGTCCCCGGACGGTCGTGCGCGCGTCGCTCGGCGTCCGCGGACGCGCGCTCGATCCGGTTGCGCCCCAGACGTTTCGCCCGGTACAGGGCGTCGTCGGCTCGCGCGACCGCCGCCCAGAACGCCTGCTCGTCCACACACCGGTCAGGGGCGACGTCCGCGATGCCGATGCTGACGGTGATCCCGGGCACGGCCGCGCGCTCCTGCAGCGCGGCCTCCAGCGCATGCGCGGCGGCCGCGGCGTCCCCGTGCGTGACCATCAGGATCTCCTCGCCGCCGGTGCGGGCGACCTGACCCCGGTCGCCGACGGCGGCGGCCGCCAGCGCAGTGACGTCTCGGAGCACCTGGTCGCCGACGTCGTGGCCGTGGGTGTCGTTGATCGACTTGAAGTGATCGAGGTCCACCAGGGCGAGCCCGATGGTGTCGCCGGTGAGCTCGGCGGCGGCCCGCAGCGCCGGAAGGCTCCGTTCCAGTCCACGCCTGTTGAGGATGCCGGTCAAGGCGTCGGTCGAACCGGCCTCGCGCAGGTCGATCAGGTACGCGACGATGAACGCGCGCAGGCGGTGCACCAGGACGGTGGCGAAGCACAGCGCGATGATCATGCACGCCGCTCCGACCGGTGTCGGCGCGTGCTGCAGCGGCGTGCTGGCAGTCGCCACGGCGATGACGGCGCTCGCCGCGGCGACCTGCGTCACCAGCACGATCGGGCGGGTGAAGTACGCGGCTACCAGGACCGTGGGCAGCACCAGCCACGGCAGCAGTGCGTCGACGCTCACGGTGCCGCGGGACGAGTCGTGCACGACGGGCAGCATGGCGACCAGGGGCAGCAGGTTCGCGAGCAGCATGCCGCCCAGCTGCAACAGGCGCGGAACAGTCACCGCCCGATGCACCCGCATACCGTTCTCCTCCGCCGCCGCTATGGAAGAGACGGCCCCCGGAACGGTTCATCTCGCCACCCCGCCACGGTTCACCCGTTCGGAGGAATGGTGAGCCCGGTGCGATCGGCGAGGCGGTCGATCGAACCTATGACGCCGACCGCGTCCGCGGCTCAGTCTGAGCGGTGGCGCCCCCGTCGCTGCTCGCCAGGATCGCCCGAGTCGGGTGTGCCGGGAGAGTCGG
>CAZIIX010000044.1:11008-14347 GCA_964539345.1 uncultured Actinomycetes bacterium
ATCCGTCGGGTCGAACTGCCAGGCCTGGGTGGAGGCGATCGGCGGTTCGTCGCGCCCCGGCGGCGCGTCCTGCCCGGTCGCGGGCGGCGGCGCCGCGTGCGGGCCCCAGCCTGCCGACTGCACGGTGGGCTCCCCCGGCCCGACCACCTCGGTGGGTGCCTCGTCCCATGGGGCACCCGCGTACAGCCCGAGGTTGTCCGGGTGGTCCTGGCCGGTGAGCAGCCCGTAGCCGCCGTGCGCGGGCCCGGGCGGCGGTGGCGGCGGTGGCTGCGCCACCGTCGGCGGCATCATCCTCCTGGTGTGCGCCTCGTCCGACCAGCCGGGGCCGACCGGCCCGTCATCGGCCCGGTCGTCGACCATGGCCGCGCCGGCCAGGGGCAGGTCGGCGTCGCGGTCCCGTCGCGAGCGCAGCATGACGACCAGCCCGGCCGCGCCGGCCACCAGCAGTAGCACGATCAGCGCGATCCACAGCCACAGCAGCCGGGGGCCGACACCGCCGTCGTCGGCGCCCGTCTCGGAGTCGGCGGCGTTCGCGGCGGCCTCGTCGGACGGCCCGGTCTGGTCCGCGCTCTCGGGCGTCACGGTGGGGCCGACGGCGGCGATGCCGGTCGAGCCCGGCGAGGTCGGGTCACTGGGCAGTGTCGGGGTGAGGCCGGCGATCGCCGTCTCGGTGGCGGTGTCCGGCGCCGACGACGCGGTGCTCTCCGGGGTCGCGGTGGTCGTGGGGGTGGTCTCGGTCGTCTCCGGCGCGGGCGACGTCACCTGGAACTGCGCGATGCCGACGCGGTTGGACTGCTGCCCCACGGCCTCGATGAGGTGTTCGCCGGGCGGGAGGTCGTCGGGGACATCGAACTCGACCGTCACGTTCCCGCCGTCGCTCGCCGTGACGTCGGGCAGCGGGATCGGATCCGAGTACAGGGTGACCTTCACGGTCTCGCCGGGCGTGAAGCCGGCGAACAACACCTTCTGCTTCGCCCCCGGCTCGAGCGCGGTGGACTGGACGACCTCGGGCGAGACGGTGGTGGGCACGGCGCCGATGACGTCGGTCGTCGGCGGGACGCTCGCCGAGGTGGTGGTGGACGGCGTCTCGTCGCCCGGCTCGACGAACGTGACCGGGAGGTGGGCGTCCTGCGAGTCGTCCTCGTCATCGGCGCTGCGCGTGTAGACCGAGCAAGGCCCCGGGATGCAGTGCGCCTCCCAGGCGGACTGGATCTGCAGCGTCAGCGAGAACGACCCGTGCTTCTTCCACTTGGTCGCCACCGGGCCCGGCCGGCTCGGCTTGCCGTTCTTGGTGACCATGCCCCAGGCGGCCGAGGCGTTCTCGTCCGGGATGTCGCCGCCGATGCAATGGACCAGCGCCCGCGGAGCGGCCCCGTCGTCCAGGCACACCGCCACCCACAGGTCCTTGTCCGGGTTGAATCCGGATCCGGTCACCGTGAGCTGCGCGTTCGTCGCGGGCAGCCCCTCGGACGGGGTCGCCGCGAGCGTGAGCGTCCCGTCGTCGGTATCCACCTCCGTGCTGGCGGTTCCCGAGGGCGCGCGCAGGAATCCGGCGGCCGGTGCCGGGGCGGCCGCCGGCCCGTCGGTGGTCGCCGAGGCCGGTCCGCCGACCGCCAGTGCCCACCCGGTGACGGCCAGCGCGAGCACCAGACCGCCCGCCGCGAGGCGCGCATGCAGTGGTCGGCTGCGCGCTCCGGCGGCGTGTCGTCGACTCATGGGGGGACCTCCCGGGCGGATCGTCGGCATTCCAACCGCCCATTGTCCGTCAGCCGTGGCGCCCGCGGCTCGCCGGTCGGGTGCGGGAATCGTCACAGTGCACTGCCGATGTGCCGGGCGCATCCGGCGCCCGCCGTCATACCGGGTCGGTGACCTCCAGCAGTTCGGTGACCAGCGCGGCGATCGGGGACCGTTCGGAGCGCGTCAGGGTCACGTGCGCGAACAGCGGGTGCCCCTTGAGCGTCTCGATCACCGCGGCGACGCCGTCATGCCGGCCGACGCGCAGGTTGTCCCGCTGGGCGACGTCGTGGGTGAGCACGACACGGGAGTTGGCGCCGATGCGGGAGAGCACGGTGAGCAGCACGTTGCGTTCCAGCGACTGCGCCTCGTCGACGATGACGAAAGCGTCGTGCAGGCTGCGGCCGCGGATGTGCGTCAGGGGCAGCACCTCCAGCATGTCGCGGCCGACGACCTCGTCGACCACGGCCGGCGATGCGACCGCGTCGAGCGTGTCGAACACGGCCTGCGCCCACGGCTGCATCTTGTCGTTCTCCGCGCCGGGCAGGTAGCCGAGTTGCTGGCCGCCGACGGCGTAGAGCGGGCGGAAGACGATCACCTTCCGGTGTAGGCGGCGTTCCATGACCATCTCCAGGCCGGCGCACAGGGCGAGCGCGGACTTCCCGGTCCCGGCGCGGCCACCGAGCGACACGATCCCGACCTCGTCGTCGAGCAGCAGGTCGAGCGCGATCCGTTGTTCGGCGGAGCGGCCGTGCAGGCCGAACGCCTCCCGGTCGCCGCGCACCAGCCGCACCTGCTTGCCGGACGTGACGCGTCCGAGGGCGGAGGCGGTCGGCCCCAATAGCTTGATCCCGGTGTGGCACGGCATGTCTCGCGCCTGGTCGCAGTCGATCAACCCGGTCGCGAACAGCGTGTCCAGCTCCTCCTGGCGCACGGTGATCTCGGCCATCCCGGTCCAGCCCGAGGGAACGATGTTCTGCGCGCGGTACTCGTCGGCGGCCAGCCCGACGGCGGAGGCCTTGACCCGCAGCGGCATGTCCTTGGTCACCAGCGTGACGGCGCGGCCCTCCGCGGACAGGTTCAGCGCGCACGCGAGGATGCGAGAGTCGTTGGACTCGTTGCGGAATCCTGCGGGCAGCACCCCGGGGTCGCTGTGGTTGAGCTCCACGTGCAGCGTCCCGCCGCCGGAGCCGACCGGGATCGGCGCGTCCAGCCGGCCGTGCCGGATCCGAAGATCGTCCAACAGCCGCAACGCTTCTCGCGCGAAGTAGCCCAACTCAGGGTGATGGCGCTTGGCCTCGAGTTCGGAGACGACCACGACCGGGAGCACCACGTCGTGCTCGGCGAATCGGATGATCGCCCACGGATCCGACAGCAGGACCGAGGTGTCGATGACGAACGTGCGGCGTGGCGGCGGCTCCGTCTGCGGTGTGTCCGCGTCGTCGGTGCCGGCCGTGGCGTTCGCGGCCGGCGGGACGGAGGACTGCGAGCGACGTGTGACCACCAGAGACTCCCTCGATCGGGTCGTGCCTCGTCTTGCCGTACCCCGACGCTAACCCGCCGAGGGAGGAGAACCCGGGATGACACGCGGCTCGCTCGGCCCCG
>CAZIIX010000045.1:0-14286 GCA_964539345.1 uncultured Actinomycetes bacterium
GCCACCCACCTCGGCAGCCAGATGCCGGAGCTGTTCTGCGGTTTCGCCCGCGACGACTTCGCCGAACCCATCCCGTACCCGGTGGCGTGCTCACCGCAGGCCTGGTCCGCTGCGGCCCCGCTCCTCGTCCTGCGTACCCTGCTGGGCCTCGACCCGGACCTGACGACCGGTCGGCTGTGGCTGGAGCCGCACCTGCCGGAGAGCGCCCTGCCGCTGACGGCGCACACCATCGCCATCGGGTCGCGCACCGTCACGATCAGCGTCACCGGCGACGGGGTGGACGTCGACGGCCTCGACGACGCGGTGACCGTGCTGCGATCCCGTCGGGCGTGACAGCGTGCACTCTGGCCCACGGTTTCACGCCCGGCTCGGCGTTACGGGGTGCAGGAACCGTTCAGCCGCAGCTCGCCGGCCGCGACGCCGTCCACCACGTACGCGTGCCCGCCGCCGACCGCGACGGCCCCGGGCACCGCTGTCCATTGCTGCGCGATCGTGCCGTCGTGCGGGTCGACGCACCACAGCGCCCCGTCGTCGTTCCCGTCGCGCAGCCACAGCGAGCGGCCGTGGGCGACGATCCGGGGCGCCGAGGCGGGTTGGGCGATGGCGATGCGTGTCGCGACATGCAGGGTCGTCGGATCGAGCCGGACGGCCGTCAGCGACGGATCCCCGCCGTGGGCGGTGCCGGCGACCCAGATGGCGCCGTCGACCACCGCGATCGACGGCGCGTCCAGCGGCAGCGAGGTGCTCGCGCCCGGGTGGAAACCGGGTGGGGTGTAGGCGGTCACGCCCCAGCCGTCGTCATTGTTGAGCACCAGCAGCCGATGTCGGCCCGGGTCCGCCGTCATGACCTGTCCCCCGCGGGCGACGACCGGTTGGCCGCCGTCGTCGTCCGGTTTCGCCGTCATATCCACGACGCCCGTCTCCGTGTTGAGGTACAGGTGCCCGTCCAGGGTCGCGGCGTCGACCGCTCCGGACGGTGGGCCCGTCATGTCGCCGAGTTCCAGCGTCGCCGGGTCCACGTCATACAGCCGCTTGCCCGGCGCATAGGCCCACAACCGCGTGCCGTCCGAGATCAGTTGCCACGGCGCGTAGGTCGGATCCCCCACTGGGAGGCCGACGTCGGCGCTGGCAACGGTCCGCAGGCCGTCGTGCCCGTCCGGTTCGATGCTCACCAGCGTCCCCTCGCCGAGCAGCACCAGTCGCTTGCCGACGACGGCCATCGACTCGATGCCCGGGGACCCGGTCAGGGTCGAGATCGCGGCCGTGAAGGCGGGATTCATCACCGGCATGGCCGCGCCCGGCCCGACGGTGGGGCTGAGGGCAGCGCCGCCGACGACGCCGCCTGTTCCGGCCGGCGGCTGCACCGAGGTGCTGCGTGTCGGGGCCCCGGTCGAGGCGGCGTGCGTGTTCTGCGGGGAATCGGAGGCTGTGGTCGGCGTGCTGCCGCTAGTCGTGGTGGCCGCGCTGCCGTGCGTGGAGGCGGGAGCGCTGGGCGCACCGGTGCCCGGTCCGCCCGCCTGCGTCCCACCGGTACCCGAGCGACCGACGACCATCCCGATGACGAAGGCCGCGGCGACCCCCAGCACGATGCCGGCCGTCCGGCCACGGCTCCCCGCGGTGCGTCGAGGCCGATCCACGTCGGCGGGGTGATCGACGGCGTCGTCGTTATCGCCGAGGATCGTCACCTCGCCGTCCGGCGGCTGCGCGTCATCGCGGGAGCGAGCCATGACCGACGCTAACACCCAGAGCCAGCGGCACGCGCCGGGTTGACGAGGCCACCCCGGCACCGTCGGGTTCATGGCGCCCATGACACGGCGGCGATCGCGCCCCAGGCGTCGGTCAGGCCTGCGCTGCGCGGCGGCGCCACCCGAGCCGCAGCATGCCCACCGCGACCGTCGCCCAGACCATGACCGCCACCCAGAACACCACCAGCGAGATCGTGGCGAGGCGCGTCATACTCAGTTCTTTTCCGGTGCCGGCCGTCGCCGAGGCGTACATCCCCAGCGGGAACACCGCCGACCACCACACCCCGGCGAAGCGCAGCGACCCCGGCTGCTGATCGACCCGCCAGATCTCGGCGTACAGCAGCACCGGGATCCACAGGCTGGCGACCGCCCACAACACCACCGTCACCGGACCGATCCACGCGTCCAGCCACGCCACGGGCCCGATTCCGTCCAGCGCCTCGAGCAGGTGCGCCCCGGCGAGGGTGGTGATGGCCACCGCCCCCATCAGGATCCAGCTGTCCGGGGTGACCGCCTCCGGTCGAAACGGCGCCGCAATGGCGCGCCAGGCGATCAGCGACGCCACCGCCACATACAGGACCATCGCGAGCAGCCAGAGGGCCACCCCCAGCGGGACGAACCACTCGGCTCCGGTGATGATCGCGAGATCCGCTGCAGTGGTGGCCAACCCGGCCGTGGCCACGCTCACCAGCAGCCACGCGCCGTGCGCGTGATCGCGCAGCTGCCGACCGGATCGCGACGCGACGTCACGCATCGACAGCGGGATCAACACCAGCCAGCCGGCCACGGCCAACGCCGCGGTGATCCACACGGCCAGCGGCCGGTCCCGCCACACCACGCCCAGCACCGACGCCGCGGCCACGAACGTGAACATGCGCAGCGCGACGTCCGGGTTGCGGGACTGCTCGACGATGACCCCGCGCCGCGTGATGATGCGCAGTCCCAGGCCGACCGTGAGGACCACGAACATCACGGATGCGATGACGGCCAGCGTCATCGCGATGATGCCGTAGCGGTGGTCCTGGGCGGCGACGGCGACGATGCCGGTCGCCATCACGATCGCGAACACGTCCGGCGGCAAATCGAGATCGACGAAGCGCGCCATGCCCATACGTCGATCTTGCTGCAGCGGCGTTCGCTTCGCCGCCCGACGCGCCCGCCCCGGCCGCGCGGGAGGACCACCGCAGCGCCGCGGCAGTTAGGCTCGGGACCCATGAGCCCGTCCGAACCGCTGCGCCGTCACGGCCAGACGCCACTCGTCATTTCCCACCGCGGCGCGTCGGCCGCCGCCCCGGAGAACACCATGGCCGCGTTCGAGGCCGCCTGGGCCAGCGGCGCGCAGTGGGTCGAGACCGACGTGCAGCCGACCGCCGACGGGGCCCGGGTGCTCATCCATGACGACGCCGTCGACCGCACCACGAACGGCACCGGTGCGGTCCGCGAACTCACCGCCGACGAGGTCGCCGCGCTGGACGCCGGCTCCTGGTTCGACGGCCGGTTCGGCGACGCGCGCGTGCCGACGCTCCCGGCGCTGCTCGCCCGACTCACCGGCGACCGGCGATTGTTGTTGGAGATCAAGGGCGATCACTCCGCCGAGGAGCTGCGCCGCATCGTCGCCGACATCGATGACGCCGGCGTATGGCCGCGGGTGTTCCTGCAATCGTTCGAGATCGCGGTACTCGAGCGGCTGCGCGAACTGCTGCCGAACGAGCCGATCGGGCTGCTGGTGGAGGAGATCGGCACCGACCCGGTCGCGGACTGCCGCCGGCTCGGCGCCGTCACCTACAACCCCGACGTGCTGGCGCTGCTGGAGCGGCCGCAGATCGTGGCCGACCTGCACGCCGCGGACATCGCGGTGCAACCGTGGTTCATCAACGACCCCGATCAGTGGGCCGCACTGACCGAGCTGCAGGTCGACGGGATCATCACCGACGATCCGGCCGGCCTCCTGGCCTGGCAGGCCGCCCCGGGCCGCTAACGGCGTCGCCCGGCGTCACGGTCCTCACTCCGCGCGGGTTCCTGTCACGCCTCGGTCTCTGACATCGCTCCGCAGCCGATCGTCGCCGGCACTCGTCAGCAGCGCGACGCACTCCACATGATGGGTCTGCGGGAACAGGTCGAAGGCGCGCAGCGACTCCAACCGATAGCCGGCCGCCAGCAGTGTCCCGGTATCCCTGGCGAGGGCGGCCGGATCGCAGGCGACATAGACGATGACGGGGACCCGCCGGGCCGCGAGCGACCGGCACACCGCGGCGCCCGCCCCCGTGCGAGGCGGGTCGAGCACCGCGGCGTCCACCCGATCGGGCACCGTGG
Source organism: uncultured Actinomycetes bacterium (assembly GCA_964539345.1). Taxonomy (GTDB): domain Bacteria; phylum Actinomycetota; class Actinomycetes; order Mycobacteriales; family Nakamurellaceae; genus Nakamurella. The sequence continues at coordinate 4,059 of CAZIIX010000045.1, forward strand.
GCAGCACCTTCTCGACGCGGCCGGGCCGCACCCGTACCTGGCGCAGATCACGCAGGTTGCGATGCGCCAGTCGGGAGGCGGCGCGGTCGGATTCGACGGTGACGACGCTCCCACCGGGGCCGACGAGGTCCGCGAGCACGGCGGCGAACAGCCCCACCCCGCCGTAGAGGTCCCAGGCGACACCGCCGGCCAGGTCGTAGCCTGCCAGCGCGTCCCGGACGGCATCTGACAGTATCGCCGGCGCGTGCTCGTGCGCCTGCCAGAATCCGGTGGCGCGCACCGCGAACCGGCGCCCGGCCACCTGCTCGACCACCTCCGCCGGACGCGCAGGACCCCCGGTGTTGACCGGCCGCCCGCGCCGCTGCCACGCGATCAGCGGCCCGCCGCCGCCGCGCCGCACCAGCACCGCCTCGTCCGCCCGATCGGGCAGCCTGCCACCGCTGGCCGCGGACCGGGCGGCCTCGGACAGCCCGTCGGCGGCGATCAGGCAGGGACGCTCGGCGGTGACCGGCACGACGTCGTGCGACCGGTACCGGCGCGGGCCGATCCTGACCCGCCCGGCCGCGGGCGGCGTGGAATCGACTCGATCCTCCGCTGCGCCATCCACCTGTGGCCCGGCCGGCCCGGCCCCGACGGCCCACCGCACCCGGCTGCGCCACGCCCACCCGGAGCCCGGCGGCGGTTCGACCACCACGGTCCGCCGCAGCCCGGCCAGCCGCTCGAGCTGCTCGGCGACGACCGCTGCCTTCAACTCCCGCTGCAGATCGCCCGACGCGTGCTGGAAGTCGCAGCCGCCGCAGCCGCCCGGTCCGAAGTGCGCGCACGGCGGCGCCACCCGGCGCGGATCGGCCCGCAACACCCGGATCGCCTCGCCGCGGCAGAACGAGCCGGGCCGCGCCTCGGTGATGCGCACCACCGCCCGCTCCCCGGGCAGCGCGTAGCGCACGAACACCACCCGGCCGTCCAGCCGCGCCACGCAGACGCCGCCGTGCCCGACCGGTCCGATGTCCAGCTCCACCTCGTCGCCGACCGCGACCGCCGACGCCTCGCCGGACGCCGGACCCTCCGTCATCGCCGGATCTGTTGACTCCCCCGACTCCCCTGGCTCCACCGACACCTCTGACTCCCCTGGCTCCCCTGTCCCCGCTCGCCCGGCCGTCACCGGCCGCGCAGCCGACGACGCAGCCACTCGGTGGCCCGGCGGCCGATCAGCCGGCGCAGCACCGACCCGGCGCGGCGGGCCTGGTCCGGGCTCACATGCGAGCGCACCGTCTGACCGAACCATCCGGTCGCCGAGGGCACGTCCGGCCCGTGCTTCGCGCGGCGCTCCTCGGCCTCCCGCTCGGCCTGCAATCCGCGATCGTAGGCGTCCTTCGAACTGGTGAGCTGCCAGGGCACGCTGGTGACCATCACCCCCGGCGTGAACAGCAGCCGCCCCTTCAGCCGCAGCGCGGACTGGTTGTGCAGCAACTGTTCCCACCAGTGCCCGACCACATACTCCGGGATGAACACCGTGACGACGTCCCGCGGCATATCGCTGCGCATGCGCCGCACGTAGTCCATCACCGGCTTGGTGATCTCCCGGTACGGCGAGTCGATGACCTTCAACGGCACCGGGATCTCCCGGTCCTCCCATTCGCGGGCGAGCGCGGCCGTCTCGTCCGGGTCGACATTGACCGTCACCGCCTCCAGGATGTCCGGCCGGGTCGCCCGCGCGTAGGCCAGCGCCCGCAGCGCCGGCAGATGCAGCTTGGAGACGAGCACGATGCCGTGGATCCGGCTGGGCAGCACCAGGTCCTGCTCCGACCCGGCCAGCTCCGTGGCCACCGTCCCGTAGTGCCGCCGGATGCCCTTCATGGTGAAGAAGATGACGACCATCGCCAGGATCGCGATCCACGCCCCGGCCAGGAACTTGGTGATGACGACGATCACCAGCACCGTCGCCGTGCAACAGAACCCGACCGCGTTGATCGTCTGCGACCGGCGCATCCGCCGCCGCTTCGCGCGGTCCTTCTCGGTGCGCAGCAACCGGTTCCAATGCCGCACCATGCCCGCCTGGGAGAACGTGAACGAGACGAACACGCCCACGATGTAGAGCTGGATCAGGCTGGAGACGTTCGCGCCGAACACGACGATCAGCACCACTGCGATGACCGCCAGGAAGATGATGCCGTTGGAGAACGCGAGCCGGTCGCCGCGGGTGTGCAGCTGCCGGGGCAGGTAGGAGTCCTGGGCCAGGATCGAGCCGAGCACCGGGAAGCCGTTGAACGCGGTGTTGCAGGCCAGCATCAGGATGATGCCGGTGGCGAACGCCACCACGTAGTAGCCGACCGGGAACCCGTCGAACACGGCGCGCGCGATCTGCACCACCATGGTGTCCTGGTGGTAGCCCTCCGGCGCGCCGACGAGTCCCACCCCCGGCGCGGCCAGATGCACCTTGGTGATCATGGCCATCGCCACCAGGCCGATCAGCATGCCGACGGCCAGCAGACCCATCCAGGCCAGGGTGGTGGCGGCATTGCGTGACTTGGGCTTGCGGAACGACGGCACCCCGTTGGAGATCGCCTCCACCCCGGTCAGCGCCGCCGAGCCGGAGGAGAACGAGCGCAGCAGCAGGAACACCAGGGCCAGACTGCCCAGGCTGCCGGCGGTGTCGAAGTCGAAGTCGGCGCTGGGGGCGCGCTGGGTGATGCCCATGGACGTCTTCACCAGCCCGGTGATGACCATGGCCCCGATGCAGAAGATGAACGCGTACACCGGGATGGCGAACATCTTGCCGGACTCGCGGGTGCCGCGCAGGTTCAGCGCGGTCACGAACGCGATGACGCCGATCGAGAACCACACCGGATTCGCGCCGACCACCGCGATGGCCGAACCGATGTTGGCCACGCCCGAAGCGGTGGACACCGCGACGGTGAGGATGTAGTCGACCAGCAGCGCACTGCCGACCATCAACCCGAAGTTCGGCCCGAGGTTCTTCGTCGCCACCTCGTAGTCGCCTCCGCCGCTGGGGTAGGCGTGCACGTTCTGCCGATAGGACGCGACGACGACCAGCATGACGAAGGCCACCAGCGCCGCGATCCACGGCGCGAACGTGACCGCGGACAGGCCCGCCACGGACAGCGTGGCGAAGATCTCCTCGGGTGCGTAGGCCACCGACGACAACGCGTCGGACGCGAACACCGGCAGCGCGACCCGCTTGCGCAGCAGGGTGTGCGACAGCCGGTCACTGCGGAACGGCTGGCCCACCAGCAGGCGTTTGGCCGCCGTCGTCAGCTTGGACACAACCGGGTAGCCTACGACGTCCGCCACGGCCCGTGCCACAGCGCATGCCTAGAGTGAGGGTGGCACCTGCCACAATGGGCTGTTGCGGGCCGGCCGCTCGCCTCACCAGGACCGTCGGGAAGACCGTCAGGAAGAAGGTCACGCCGCGATGCATATCGTGATCATGGGCTGCGGGCGCGTCGGATCGCTGCTCGCCCGCCAACTGTCCGACAAGGGCCATTCGGTCGCCGTGATCGATCGGGACGGCGAGGCGTTCCGCAGGCTCGGCCCGGACTTCCGCGGGCTCCAGGTGCAGGGCGTCGGTTTCGACAAGGACACGCTGATCCGCGCCCGGATCAGCGAGGCGCACGCGTTCGCGGCGGTCTCGTCCGGCGACAACTCCAACATCATCGCCGCACGGGTCGCCCGCGAACAGTTCGGCGTGGAGACCGTCGTCGCCCGCATCTACGACCAGCGGCGCGCCGCTGTCTACGAGCGGCTGGGGATCCCCACCGTGGCCACCGTCCCCTGGTCGACCGACCGGTTGCTGCGCGCCATCATCCCCGACGACATGCTCAGCGAATGGCGTGATCCGACCGGCAAGGTCGCCATCGCGTCGCTGCCGTACCACCTCGGCTGGGTCGGCCGCACACTGCACGAGCTCGAGGCCGCCTGCCACGTGCACGTCGCGTTCGTCATCCGGTTCGGCGAGGCGTTGCTGCCGGACGATTCCACGGTCGTCCAGGACGGGGACATCATCTACGCGGCGGTGATCACCGACGAGATCTCGACCGCCGCGGACCTGGCCGCCGCCGCACCGACGGAGGAGACAGCATGAGGATCGCCATTGCCGGAGCGGGTTCGGTCGGCCGCTCGATCGCCGCGGAGCTCGTCGACAACGGGCACCAGGTGATGCTGATTGACCGATCCGCCGATGCGATCGTGCCCGAGCTCATCGAGGCGGCCGAATGGGTCCAGGCGGATGCCTGCGAGCTGCTCTCGCTGGAGGAGTGCGGGCTGCAGACGTGTGACGTCGTCATTGCCTGCACCGGTGACGACAAGGCGAACCTCGTGCTGGCGCTGCTGGCCAAGACCGAATTCGCCGTGTCCCGCGTCGTCGGCCGCGTCAACGACCCGCGCAACGAGTGGCTGTTCAACGAGTCGTGGGGCGTCGATGTCGCGGTGTCGACCCCGCGCATCCTCGCCGCGCTGGTCGAGGAGGCCGTCACGGTCGGCGACCTGGTGCGGCTGTTCACGCTGCGCCAGGGGCAGGCGAACCTGGTGGAGGTGACGTTGCCGCCGCAGGCGACGATCGCGGGGAACCCGGTGCGCGATCTGCGGCTGCCCCGCGATGCCGCGCTGGTGACGATCCTGCGCGGCAGCCGCGTCATCGTGCCGCAGCCGGACGAGCCGCTCGAGGCGGGTGACGAGCTGCTGTTGGTGGCCGCGCCGGAGGTGGAGGAGGAGGTGCGCCTCGCGCTGACCTGAGGGCGCCGCCGCGACCGGCCAGGTGCGTCTGCCCGCGGTGCGTGGCCACGCCGACCCACGATGCGTCGACGCTCCGGCCACGAGCGGGTTGCACTGTCGGCTACGAGGCGCTGCCCTGCTGGCCCGTGTCGGCCGCCTGGCCCGTGTCGGCCGCCCGGCCCTGGCCGGCCGCCCGGCGCCCCCACAGCGACGGCAGCCGCATCCCGGTGGCGGTTCCGACGATGACGACGGTCAGCACGATCGCGACGATGAACAGCGGGTAGCCCATCGCGAGCCGCGCCACCGCGAGCCAGCCGACCTGGTCCGAGCCGTAGAGCCATTGCTGCACGGCGAAGCGCAGCGCGAAGACGCCGACCCATACCGCGGTGGCGGCGTCATACCGGTGCCGGAGCCGGGGGTCGCGTCGCCAGGCCGACCCGCGGCCGTTGAGCCCCTCCCAGAGCACCCCGATGAGCGGCCACCGGACGAGGATGGACGCCAGCAGCGCCCCGCCGTAGACGACGTAGGTCCAGATGCCCAGCAGGAAGTAGCCGCGGGCCGACCCCATCCGGTGCGCGATGTAGGCCGCGACGCCGACCGCCAACAGTCCGCCGATGGCCTGCGTCACGGGCTTCCTTCGGACCAACCGGATGACGGCGATCAGCACCCCGGCGGCCAGCGCGGCGATGATGCCCACCCGCAGGCCGGCGATGATGTTGGCGATGACGAAGACCACGACGGGCAGCCCGGAGTCGACCATGCCCATCGGCCCGCCGATCTGGTCCATCAGGGTCGGGCGCGGCTGCTCCTCCGCGGACGTGCCGTCCTCGTCGGTGCGGCGATCGATCTCGCTCACACGTTCGCCGGCATCAGCTGATAGCTCGGGTTGTACATCGCCTTGTGGCCGTCCCGCACCGCGATCCGCCCGGACGCGCGGATGGTGCGGCCCGCTTCGATGCCCGCGATGGAGCGCCGACCCAGCCAGATCAGCTCGACGGTGTCCGTGCCGTCGTAGAGTTCGGCGACCAGCGCGGCCAGACTGTCGCACGGCTGCAGCTGCACCATGCGGAGCTTGCCCATGATGTCGGCCTTCTCCCCCGCCTGGCAGGTCCCGGCCCGCCGGGCCCCGCTGGCGTCGGTCTCGCTGCACAGCGAGTCGGCCTCCAGATCGCTCTCGTCGCTGGTCAGTCGCCGGAGCCAACCGCCGATCGAGGTGCGCATGATCACTACCTACCCTTGATCGTGGGCCGCGTGACGGCGGATACCGCCCGCTCACTGCTGAGCGTAGCCCGACCGAGCACCATACCGCTCACCGCCGCTCGCCGAGCACGCGCGCGATGTCGGGCGGGCGATAGTCCGGACCCTTGAGCACCTTCCCGTCGGCGCGGCGGACCGGCCGGCCGTCCGCTCCGAGCTTCGTCATGTTCGAGGCGTGCACCTCGTCGAGCACGGCGTCCAGGTCGATCCCGTAGACCAGCGCGGTGCCGTAGGCCACGTAGACGATGTCGGCCAGCGCGTCCGCGACCTCCACGAGGTCACCGGCGGCGCTGGCGGCCCGCAGTTCGTCGACCTCCTCGTCGATCAGGTCCTGCCGCAGGGTGGCCTGTTCGGCGCTGACCGCGGCCGTCGGCTCGTCCGCCGCCGGGAGCCCGTACGCGCGGTGGAACTCCCGCAGCTGCCGGGCGATGCGGCTGGCCGTCCCGTGATCGGGCACGGTCGACGGTCCGTGATCAGGCACAGTCGACGCAGACGGCCAGACCGTTCTTCTCCGACGCGAGCCGGCTGCGATGCTGCACCAGGAAGCACACCGAGCAGGTGAACTCGTCCGCCTGCTTGGGCACGACATGCACCGTGAGTTCCTCGCCGGACAGGTCCGCGCCCGGCAGCTCGAAGCTCTCGGCGGTATCGCTGTCGTCGACATCGACGCTCGACGACTGGGCGTCGCTGCGTCGCGCCTTGAGCTCCTCCAGCGAGTCCTCGCCCGCTTCGTCGGCTTCGTTGCGGCGCGGAGCGTCGTAATCGGTTGCCATGATCTGTCCTTTGTCTCGTGTGGTTCAGACTCGTCCGCCCCGATCGGCGGTCGATCGCGGACCGCCGCTCGTATGACGGTGGTCTCCGGGTAACGCATGTCTGTGCTGTTTTGTGCCCCGTTGCCTCGAAGTCACTCGAAATGACGAACGGCGCGTCCGGCAGGGTAGCCGATCGACCGCGGGAACGTGTATCCGGGTCCCTGGAACGCGCCGCGGCATGGAAACATTTCCCGACCGCTTAGGCTGTCACAGTGCGGCAGCGCCAGCCGGCTGCCGCACATCCGCCCCTATCCTGGGCAGCGTCCGGGGGGCCGCCGCGGGCGGCGCACCATGGCCAGGAGAGTCGACGAGGAGGCCGACACCCGGTGAGTCCCGATCCCGCGCCGCCGCGCTATCGGCGCCGCAATCGCTGGCCCATTGCGGTCGTGGTGTTGCTGCTGTTGGCCGGCGCCGTCGTGGTGTGGGCGCAGATCCTCAAACCGGAGCCGGCGCAGGCGACCGGGTGCAATGAGCCGCTGCCGGCCACCGCCTCCGAGTCCGCGGGCGGCACCGGGGCGGGATCCGCCTCCGGTAGCGGCCCGGGCACCACGTCCCCGGCCCCGACCGGCACTGAGACCACCGCGACCACCACCGCCTCCAGCGCGACCGGCGGGAGCGCCGCCAGCGGACCCGGCACCGCGTCGGGCACCTCGACCACCAGCATCTCGACCACCCTGGGCGAGTTCACCGACCCGAACATGCTCGCCAGCACGCGCCCGGCCGATCCGGGCCGCGTCCCGCTGCGGGTGCTCAACGCCAGCAACGTCACCGGGCAGGCCAAGACGGTCACCGACGAGCTGCGGTCCGCAGGATTCAGCAGCATCCGCGAACAGGCCAACGACCCGCTGTACCAGCAGTGGGACCTGCGCTGCTACGGCGAGATCCGCTTCGGATACGCGGGCCTGGCCGAGGCCCGCACCGTGCTACTCGTCGCCCCGTGCGCGCAGCTCGTGCTCGACCAGCGCAGCGACAACAGCGTGGACCTGGCGCTGGGCAAGCTCTACCAGGTCGAACCGGTCAGCGACGAGGTCCGCGAGGAACTCACCCGGATCGCGAACGCGGCCGCGCCGCCCCCCGTCATCGAGGGGCAGACCGTGTCCGTGCGCGCCGCGCCGACCATTCCGCCCCTTCCGGACCGCAGCAGCTGCCCGAACGCCTGAGAGCGGGCCGACCGAGCGCCGACGCCGGCGCCATCGACGACACACGAGGAGACAGTGACCGTGGCAGTGACCCGAGCGAGAGCCCACCACGGACTTGGCATCGACATCGGCGGCACCGGGATCAAGGGGGCGCTGGTCGACTTGCGGGACGGCACGCTGGCCTCCGACCGCTTCCGCCTGGACACCCCGAAGCCGTCCACACCGGAGGCGGTCGCCGACACCGTCGAGCACGTCGCCGACAACGTGGACTACCGCGGACCGGTCGGCGTCACCTTCCCCGGAGTCGTACTGCACGGCGTCATCAAGACGACCGCCAACATGGACTCGGCCTGGCAGGACACCTCGCTGACGGACACGCTCACGCCGCGCCTGCCCGGGACGGTGCACACCGTCAACGACGCCGACGCCGCGGGCCTGGCCGAGGTGCGCTACGGGGCCGGCGCGGGGCAACGCGGCCTCGTCATGGTCGTCACGCTCGGCACCGGCATCGGCACCGCCCTGATCTACGACGGGCAGCTGATCCCCAACGCCGAACTCGGGCACATCGAACTCGACGGGCACGATGCCGAGACCCGTGCGGCGGCCTCCGCCCGCGAACGGCGCGACATGAGCTGGAGCCAGTGGGCCAAGAAGGTGCAGCGCTACCTGCGGCACCTGGAAGGCGTGCTCTGGCCGGACCTGTTCATCATCGGCGGCGGGGTGTCCAAGAAACCCGACAAGTGGTTCGACAAGATCCAGACGCGGACACCGAAGGTGATCGCCGCGCTCGCCAACAACGCCGGGATCGTCGGGGCCGCGCTCCTGGCGTCCGAAAAAGGCACCGAATCCGACGGTCACTAGCGCGACCGGGCGCGCACACCTCCCTGTCGCCGTTACACTGGAACGGCCGCCATCCGGCCAGCCGATCAGGCCGGGACAATCGGGTAGCACTTTTCCCGCCGTCGTTCGGGACTGTGCCGCGTGCCGGAGCGTAGGTGGTTTGAGGAAGCGAAAGGGCATCAGTGGCAGGCGCAGCAGCATCTTCACGTTCATCAGCGGCGGTTGACGAGACGGACACCTCGACCGCACCCACCGTCCGCGCCGCGAGCAAGAACATCTCCGGCAGGCCCCCCGCCAAGGCCAAGGGGCGCGCCGCCAGGTCGAGCACCGGCCCGGCGAAGGGCGCCGCGAGCAGCACGAAGACCGCCGCGACGTCGGGCAAGGCCGCAGCGAAGTCGACCGCAGCGAAGTCGGCGTCATCGAAGTCGGCGTCATCGAAGTCCGGGACGGCCAAGACAGGATCAGCCAAGGCCTCGTCATCGAAGACAGGGTCGGCGAAGTCCGGGACGGCCAAGACAGCGTCCGCGAAGGCAGCGTCATCGAAGCCAGCGTCATCGAAGCCAGCGTCAACGAAGGCAGCGTCAACGAAGGCAGCGTCAACGAAGGCGTCATCAACGAAGGCGTCATCGTCGAAATCGTCCAAGACGCGGACGATCGCCGCCGTCGCCGACCCGGACGACGAGGCGAGGACGTTGGAGGCCGTCGAGGACCTCGAGGCGGACGCTCCCGCGGCGGGCACGAAGGCCGGCGCCAAGCGGAGTGCCGGCGCGAAGTCGAAGAAGACCGCCAAGTCGGCCGCCGCGACGGGGGCGAAGGCGACCAAGTCCGGCAGGCCCGCGGACGCCACGGACGCCGACGAGGAGGAGCCGACCGAGGACTCCGAGAAGGAGGAGTTCAGCTGGGACGAGGAGGAAGAGGAGGAGTCCGAGGCGCTCAAGCAGGCGCGCAAGGACGCCGAGCTCACCGCCTCGGCCGACTCGGTCCGCGCCTACCTCAAGCAGATCGGCAAGGTCGCGCTGCTCAACGCCGAGGAGGAGGTCAGCCTCGCCAAGCGCATTGAGGGCGGACTGTACGCGGTCGAGCGGATGCGGCAGGTCAAGGAGAAGGGCGACAAGATCTCCACCGAGCTTCGCCGGGACCTGAACTGGGTGCGCCGCGACGGCGAGCGCGCCAAGAACCACCTGCTGGAGGCGAACCTGAGGCTGGTCGTCTCGCTGGCCAAGCGCTACACCGGCCGCGGCATGGCGTTCTTGGACCTGATCCAGGAGGGCAACCTCGGGCTGATCCGCGCGGTCGAGAAGTTCGACTACACCAAGGGTTACAAGTTCTCCACCTACGCCACCTGGTGGATCCGCCAGGCCATCACCCGCGCCATGGCCGACCAGGCGCGCACCATCCGCATCCCGGTGCACATGGTCGAAGTGATCAACAAGCTCGGACGCATCCAGC
>CAZIIX010000046.1:0-2228 GCA_964539345.1 uncultured Actinomycetes bacterium
AGCACCGCCACGTCCCGCCACAGGTGCCCGGCCGGGCCGCCGGTGAACGTGATCCGCAGCCCGTCGACGAGGTAGGTCATCGGGATGTACGGGTGAATGGCGCGCAGTGGGCCCGGCAGCGTCTCGATCGGGTACAGCCCGCCGCAGCTGGTCAGCTGCACCATCAACAACACCAGGGTGATCGCCGAGCCGACCGTGCCCAGCGCCATCCGGAGCACGTGCGCGATCGCCGAGAAGCACAGTGCCGCCAGCACAACGACTCCGAATGACGCAGCCACGTGGACCGGATCGAGTCCGAGGCCGAACCACGAGACAACCAACAGGATCAGCGAGCCCAGCACGGCCATGCCGGCGACGGGGAGGTAGCCGGCCAGCGCCAGCCGGGACGCCCGCGCCCGCCCCGCCAGTGCGCGGCCGGCGATCGGCTTGAGCACCAGGAACGCGGAGATGCCGAAGACCCAGATGGCGATCGCGAAGAAGAACGGTGCCAGGCCACGGCCGTAGACCTTGGCGGGGTGGTCGATGTGCACCTGGACGTCCGCCGGGGAGGAGAGCACCTGCGCGGCCTGGTCCTGCTCATCCGGCGTGAGCGCGGGGAGCCTTGAGGCGCCGTCCGCCAGGCCGTCGTGCAGCTGGTGGGCGCCGTCGTCGAGCTGGCCGAGACCGCTGTCCAGCTTCGCTGCTCCGTCCTGCAGCTTGCCGATTCCGGTGTCGAGCTTGCTGGCGCCGGTCGCGAGTTGGCCGATGCCGTCATGCAGATCGCTGGCACCGGAGTGGATATCGGCGATGCCGGTCGCTAGCTGGTGGGCCCCACTGTCGGCGTCGGCGATCCCGGTCGCGAGTTGCTGCGCCCCCGTGTGGGCGTCGCCGAGTTTGTCGTGCAGCTGGTGGGCGCCGGCGGCGACCTGGTCCGCCCCGTCCGCGAGGGCGTCGATCTTCTTCTTCCCGGAGCGGAGCTGATCGCTGACGGCGTCGGCGTTGTCGCCCAACGTGGTCGCCGCCTGCTGCACGTCGGCGGCGGTCTGGGCGACCGTGCCGGCGGTCGTGGCGATGCGCTGTTGTGAGGAGTCCACCTTCGCCAGCGCCGCGCCGAGTGTGGCGACGGCGGGGTCGTCGGCCAGGTCCGGGTGGGCCGCGAGCACGGCCTGGTAGGCGTCGTCGGCGGCGCTGACCCGCCCGGCGAGGGAGTCGGTGCCCTGGGCGACCCGGTCGGTCAGGTCGGCGGCCGCCGCGGTGATGTTCTTGCCGGCCTCCGTCACCTGCGGCACGACGGGCAGCACCTTGTCGACGACATCGTCCACCACCGTGGCGATCGTGCGGTTGCCGTCGGCGACCTGGTCGGCCCCGGAGGCGAGATCACCTGCGCCCGCGGTCAACTGGTCGAGTCCCGAGGAGAGCTCGGCCGAGCCGGACTTGGCGTCGTCCAGCCCGTCGGCCAAGGCCGCGCTCCCCTGCTGCGCGTCGGAGGCTCCGTCGGCGAGCTTGGCCGACCCGGACTTCGCATCGTCGAGCCCGGACGCCAGTTTCGCGGATCCGTCGGCGGCGTCATCCAGCCCGGAGTGCAGCTTCGCCGCGCCGGGGGCGGCATCGTCGAGTCCGGCGGCGAGCTTGGCCGAACCGTCCTCGGCGGACGTCATTCCGTCGCGGATGGTGTCGAGGTTGGCGAAGACCGCTTGGAAGTAGGTGCCGATGGCGGCCTTGTCGACGGCGTTCTCCAGCTTCGTCTGCACGCTGTCGGTGAGCATGCCGATGACGTAGCCGTTGACGTCGTCGCGATGCATCATCAGGATGGCCCGCTGCGGGTCGGTTCCGGTGCCGCTGGCGAGGTTGGCGGAGAAGTTCTCCGGCACGGTGATGACCAGGTAGTACTTGCCGTGCGCGAGACCGTCGGCGGCATCCTCGGCGTCGGTGAAGTGCCAGTCGAAGATGCGCTCGTGGTGCAGTTCTTCGACGAATTGTGCTCCGGCGTCGACGGTCTCGCCATCGACCTGGACCGGCTGGTCGAGGTTCACCACGGCGACGGGCACCCGATCGAGCCGCCCGTACGGGTCCCAGTTGGACCAGAGGTAGAGCGCGCCGTACAGCAACGGTATGCAGACGAGGAAGATCAGCGCGATTTTCGGCAGGGCGCCCTTGAACCGGCGGATCTCGAATCGTCCCAGCTGGGCGGTGCGGATCATGTGTCACTCCCGGTATCGGTGGAGGCATGGGGGTCGGAGGCGGGTGCG
>CAZIIX010000046.1:2328-4003 GCA_964539345.1 uncultured Actinomycetes bacterium
CCTTCCCGCCGGCTTGTGGTGGCGATGACCGCGCAGCCCGTGCCGGCCAATGACCGTGCCGCACGGTAGATCTCGTGCTCCTGTTCCCGCGTCACCCCACTGTCGGTGTCGTCGATGACGATCACGTCGGCGGGTCGGACGGCCGCCAGGGCGAGGGTCAGGACGGTGCGCTTCCAGGCGGGGAGCTCCTCGACAAGCCGGTCCCGGTCAGCGATGTCCAGGCCGAGCCGGGTGCAGGCCGCGGCGAACGCCCCTCGACCGTCCCGTGGCGCGACGCCGTCGATGAGGCACCGCTCGGTGATCGCCTCGGAGACCGTATGACGATCCTCGGGGACGATCAGGTCCGAGACGCGTGCCACGGCCGTGCGGGCCCGCAGGGTTCGCGGCTCGGTCTCGGCCGCCCCCGGAAACACCACGGCGCCGTGCGTCGTCCGCATGCGGCCGGTGAGCGCCAGCAGCAGGCTGGAGCGGCCCGATCCCGCCGGGGCGACGACGGCGGTCACACTGCCGCGCCGGACCTCCAGGTCGACATCCCGGAAGACCCAGCCGTGGCGGGTGCGCAGCCCCAGAGCGTGCGCAGCGAGCGTCGGAGGGGCCGGCGCCGGCTCCGGCTCGTCGTGCCGCTCGGTCTCGGGCTCCGGCGCAGCGTGCCGGCCGCTGTGCGTTGCGGTCGTGCCCGTGTGGTCGGGTGCGGCTGTGCCGTTGCCGTCGGATGCGGCGGTGATGTTCCCGTCGGAGGCGGCTGTGGCGGCCGGATCGGACGGATCGGCCTCGTGCGGTGATGGTGGCTGGTCAGTCGGCACGGTGTTCCCTCTCGGGCGTCGTTGACGGTTTGCGGTTGTGGGGCGGTCCGACCTGCCGGGTAAGCTCGACGCGCCCGGTCGTTTCGCCGGCCGGACGGGCCTCTAGCTCAACGGTAGAGCTGCGGACTTTTAATCCGTAGGTTGCGGGTTCGAATCCCGCGGGGCCCACCCGATCAGTCGGGACGCGGGGCTCCGGACGTGACATCGGACTCGTCGCCCGCTCCCGTCTGCGCTCTCGCACCGGGAGTGCCGCGCGCGGCGGCGGACGGCGCGAGCAATCCGCGGAGCACCGTGTCCAGGGTCGCCCGGATCCGCTCCCGCCCCACGACATTCGGCCGTGCGACGTGTTCGACGGCCAGCGCGGACATGACGGTCACCAGGACGAAGGCGGCGTGGTCCAGATCCGCGTCGCTGTCGATATCGAGCGCGGTCAGGTGCGCGCGGAGTTCTGCGGCGATCGTCTCCTGCTGGCGCTCACGGCATCGTCCGTAGCTCGCGGCGGCGTCCGCATCCGTGCCGCTACGCTGCGCGAGCTCCCACAGGAGTTGGTGTTCCTGCGGGTGCACGGTGACCTCGTCGGCGAGGACGGCGGCCGCGCGGTAGGCGAGCGTGCCAGGGTCGATCGGCTCGGCCCCCAGACGCGCGAACGCCCGCCGCCCCACCTCGGCGGATCGCTCGACGAGCATGGCCGCGAGCAACGCCTGCTTGGACTCGAAGTTGGAGTACACGGCTCCCTTGGTGAAGCCGGCGCGGCGCGCGACGCGGGCCAGACTCGCTGCCTCGTAACCACCATCGGTGAACTCCGCGCGGGCCGCGGCCAGGATCCTAGCTCTGACCTGCACCCGGGGCGTGCGCGGCGCCGGCAGCGGCCC
>CAZIIX010000046.1:4103-8040 GCA_964539345.1 uncultured Actinomycetes bacterium
GGCCGGCCGCTACTGGTAGGAGATCATCACGGGTACCGGCTTGCGGTCCATGGTCGTCGCGGGCGACACCGTCGGCGTGTCCATCTGATAGAAGTTCTTCCAGCCGAAGTGCACGCCGTCGGGCGCCGCGGCGACCACGGACTTCCACGTGGACTCCTTCATCGGCGGCGTGCCCTGCCCGTCCATGTGGATCAGCACGGACACGTTGTCGTCCGACGTGGTGATCCGTGACTCGTGGCGCAGCATGGAGAGCCGGAACTGGTGGAGCACCAATAGCTTCTGCGGCAAGTGGTGCGCGGCGACCAGATCGCTAAGGTAGTCGATCACCTCGTTGACCTCGGACGCGTCGACGCCGCCGATCTGCTCCAACGGCTTCTGTTTGGCGGTGAGTTTCCACTCCGGATCGAGGGCCAGCCCGACCGAGGGGTTTGTCAGCAGATCGGCATAGACCTTCGCCTGGTCGATCAGCCGTGCCCGTCCGGGCTGCAGGTCCAGGATGACGTACATCCCGGCCTTCGTCGCGGCGTCGACCCACGGCTTGAGCGTCTTGATGCTGGTGACCTGCGAGTAGTTGCCGTCGGCGCCGGGACTCGCCGTCGCCATGGTCGCGATGATCTCGAACGCGGGGATCACCGGTGTGTCGGTCAGCTTCGTGTACTGCCCGGCGACCTTCTTGGCCCGGGCCACGGAATCGGCCACGCCCTGCGCCCCGAGCACGCCGAGCACCGCGGTCCCGGGATGGCCATAGAGGGCGACCAACGTGCGACCGGGAAACATCACCTGGCCGCCGCCGGGCAGCTGTGCACCGGTGGATGCCGTGGCCACCCGGGCGGCGAGGGTGTCCGCGTTCCCGAAGCCGGGGCCCAACCCGATGACTCGGCGCGGCGGGCTCTTCGCCAGGGCCGCAATGGCTTTGGTGTCCCGTCGCAGGTCCGGGTGGGCCACCTTCTGCACCCGTGCGCCGGCGGCCTCGGCGGTCGCCTGCGCGGCGTCCACCGCTCGTTCCATGCCCTGAGGGCTCTTCTGCAGGCGCAGCAGCGTCAGGTCCGCGACCGGGGAGGAGGTGCGATCGTCGGGAATGTCGGCCGGGTCGGACAGCACCGACAGCCCCTGCCACCCGGCGGCCTCGCTCTGCGCATCGGCGTCCAGCGCCATTACCCACCTGGCCTGCAGCCGCGTCACTTCGCGGGCCACTCGGTCGGCGGCATCCTGGGATCCGTCGACGAGCAGCACCGGAACCTTCAGCGATCCGGCCTCCTTGGCCGCGGCCGTCACGCCCTTCGCGTCGTGCGCGCTGACCAGGACCACCCCGGCCGCACGGCTGAACGCCGCCGCGCTCATGGCCGTCGTGATGGCGCTCGGGCTGGCTCCCCAGACGACGTAGGCGCGCTGTGTCCCCCAGTCCGGCGTGTCCGGCGGCGGGACCGGCGGACTGCTCGGCCCGGTCGTCCCGGTGCCGCCGGACGGCGTGGAGGTCGGATCGTCGGCTCCGGGGCCGACAGTGGTCGATCCTGGCTGCTCTTCGCCGGACGGCGACGAGCTCGGCGCGGAGGTGGCCGTGCCCCCGGTCGACGTTTCCGGCGTCCGGTGCGTGGTGGGCGGCGGTGCGGCCGTGGTGCGTCCTGGGTCGCCGATGCGGTCCGATCCCCGCGTGCTGCCCGTGCCGGCCGGGTCTCCGGTGCCCGCCGAGGTTCGTCCGCCAGACGTGGCAGCGCCGGATGGGTCCGCCACGGGCGAACCGGCGACCGTGTTCCTGCCCGCGCCGGGCGCGGCGCTGCAGGCGATGGCTGCGGCGGCGACGGTGAGGGCGGCCAGGGCTGCGCGCACCCGTGCGGGGGTTCGCCGTGTTGCCGCTGTCCGCCCGATTCGCATGCGGCCAGGCTACCGACCGGTGACCTCTCCGGGCCGGTCCATGCGATACCGCAGCCGCACATCGGGACCGAGGGGATGCATCTCGCGCAGCGTGGCCCGGCGCGCATCGATCAGGGTGCGCACCGACCCGCCCTCCAGCGCGCTCCGGCCGTTGCCCAGCAGCAGCGGTGCCAGGTAGACCAGGACCTCGTCGACCAGCCCGGCGTCCAGGAAGGCGGCCGCCAGCCGCGGTCCGCCCTCGACCAGCAGGTGACGCCGGCCGGCGGCGTAGAGCTCGTCGAGTACCGCATCGAGTCGCACGCGGCCGTGCTCGTCGGAGCCGAACGATGCGGTCGTGGCGATCAGGGTCGGCGCGTCCTCGTTGCGGACCCGGGCGCCTGCGGGGGTCCGACCGTGCGAGTCGATGACGACGCGCAGCGGTTGCCGCCCGCTCGGCGCACCGTCGTCGGAGCGGGCGGTCAGCTGCGGGTCGTCGGCCAGGACGGTGCCGATTCCGACGGCGATGCCGTCGATCTCGCGGCGCAGCCGATGCGCGTCGCGGCGTGCTTCCACCGAGCTGATCCAGCGGCTGGTCCCGTCCGCGGCCGCCACCCGCCCGTCCAGCGTGGTCGCCATCTTCAGTGTGACGAACGGCCGTCCGGTCCGCACGGCGGTCAGGAACACCCGGTTCACGTCCTCGGCGGCGGCCACCAGGTCTGAGACCTCCGACCACGGGTCGCCGACGGCCGCTGGTCGGGCATCCGGGGCGGCCCCCGTCATGGACGAGCCCGCCTCGGCGGACAGGTCGACCACGTTGATTCCGGCCGAGCGCAACCGTTCGATGCCCCCGGCCGCGGCCGGGAACGGGTCGCGCACCGCGACGACGACGCGGGCGATGCCGGCGGCGAGCAGCGCCTCGGTGCACGGCCCCGTCCGGCCGGTGTGGTTGCACGGTTCCAGCGTGACGACAGCCGTTGCCCCCGCTGCTGATTCGCCGGCCTGGCCCAGGGCGACGACCTCGGCGTGCGGCCCGCCGGGATGGTCGTGGAAGCCCTCGCCGAGGGTGTGGCCGCCCGGGCCGACGATGACGCACCCGACCACCGGATTGGGCAGCACCGTTCCGGCCCCGCTCGCGGCGAGTTCGCAGGCGCGGATCATGGCGGCCCGTTCGGCCGGAAGCAGCAGGTGCGCGCTGGTCACCCTTCCATCCTCCCACCGGGTGCGCAGGTCTCGATCCGGGCGGGTCGCGCCGCGCTCCGGTCAGGGGCCCGGCTGGCAGAGCATGAGCCCGATCGCAACGGCCACGGCCGGCAGATGCAGCGCCAGCATGACCTTGAACAAGACGGATCTCCTCCGCAATGCCCTCCGGTCTCCATCGAAAGTTGCAGGCGAAGTTCCAACTTCCTGGTCACGATTTCGTCGCGCATCTTCGATGGACTGGAGCCATGGTGAAATCGGCTGCTACTTCGACTCTGCGTCAACGGCTCTCGACGGCATTGACCTCCCGGCGCGGCGCTCGCATCGCGCTCGTGATCGCGCTGCTGACATTCACCGCACTGTTCGGACTGTTCTCGATGGTCAAGGCCCCCAGCGGCAGTTCCATCGAACCCGCCGGTTCGGAATCCGGTGAGGTGGCGGAGCTGCTGGCCGAGTTCCCGGACGCCGATCACCAGTCCGTCATCGTGGTGGGCACCCGGACCGACGGCGCCGCGTTGACCGAGTCGGATCTCGGCGAAATCGCCGGCCTACTGCCGACACTCGACGGGTTCACCGGTGTGAACGCGACCGGTCCACGGGTGTCCGAGGACGGCAAGGCGGCGCTAGTGCTGGCGCCGATCGCCGTTGGCAAGGACGCGACGGCGACCGGCGACACCGTGCGGGAGATGCGCCAGCTCCTCGCCGAACACACACCGGCCGACCTGGGCCTGCTGGTGACCGGCGGGCCGGCGTTCGGCGCCGACGTGGCGCTCGCCTTCGACGGCGCCGACGTCACGCTGCTGCTGGTGACCATCGGCATCGTCGCGCTGCTGCTGATCGGCACCTACCGGTCCCCGGTGCTGTGGATCCTGCCGCTGGCCGTGGTGGG
>CAZIIX010000046.1:8140-10475 GCA_964539345.1 uncultured Actinomycetes bacterium
CTCGAGGTGATGTCACAGCACTTCCCCCCGGGTGAGGCACAGCCGATGTTCATCGTGACGCACACCGCCGAGAAGGATCAGGTGCTCGCCGTCACGAACGAGACGCCCGGCGTGCTGCGCGCGGCGCCGGTCGGCACCACGAGCGACGGGTCACTGACCAAGATCATGGTGACCGGCCAGTACGCGCCGAGCACCGACGAGAGCCTGCGGCTCGTGACCGAGCTGCGCTCCGCGGTGCACGCCGTGCCGAACGCGGACGCCCTGGTGGGCGGGCAGGTCGCCGAGGACCTCGATGCCCGGGCCGGTGCCGATCGCGACCTCTTGTTGGTCGCACCGATGGTGCTGATCGTGACGTTCCTGGTGCTGCTGATCCTGCTGCGGTCGCTGATCGCGCCGATCCTGCTGCTCGGGGTGAACCTGGGGAGCGCGGTGGCGGCGATCGGCGCCGGTGCGTGGCTCAGCCGGGTGCTCTTCGACCAGCCCGCCCTCGACGTCGAGGTCCCGGTCCTGGCGTTCCTGTTCCTGGTGGCCCTGGGGGTGGACTACACCATCTTCCTGGTGCACCGCATCCGCACCGAGGCCGCCGAACACGGCACCCAACACGGGGTGGTACGAGCCGTCGCACACACCGGGGGCGTCATCACCTCGGCGGGCATCGTGCTGGCGGCCGTGTTCGCCGCGCTGGGCGTGCTCCCGCTGGTCACGCTGGGCCAGCTCGGACTGATCGTCGGCCTCGGGGTGGTGGTCGACACGGTCGTGGTGCGCAGCGTCATCGTGCCGGCCATCTTCACCCTGCTGGGCCGGCGCATCTGGTGGCCGGGTCCGGCCCCCGATGCGCGTCGCACCGCCGCTGCGGAGCCGCTCGCGCCGATCCTGGACGCGGAACCTCCGGTGGCCCTCGGCGGCGGCGATGCGGGAGAGTTGAGCCATGACCGTTCCGAGCACGCGCATGCCGGCCACAGCGACCGCTAGCGCCACGGATCGGGTCACCGTCCACGCCGGGCCCGCCGGGACGATGACCCGGGCCATGCGGCACGGCCTGCACCTGATCGGCCTCCTGCTCGTGGTCGTCGCAGCGGCCCGCGCCATCGGCGACGGTGCCGCGCCCTGGTTGGCCACTGCGGTCGCGGTCGCGTTCCTCGCCTGGTACACGATCGGCGCGCTGCTCGGGACCCGGCTGCGCGAGCGGCGACACGTCTACTCGTGGGTGGGCGGGCTCGCCACGATCTGGATCGGGGCCATCGCGGTCTCCGCCGAGTTCATCTGGCTGGCGTTCCTGCTCTGGTTGCTGGCCGGGCGATTCCTCAGCCTGCGCGGCGCCATCCTGTTCTCCGTCATCGTCTTCGCGCTGGTGGGCTACGCGCCGCTGTTCCACCATGGCGCCACCACCTACGCCACCGTGTTCGGTCCATTGATCGGCGCGATCTTCGCTGTCGGAA
The DNA here is from genome assembly GCA_964539345.1 of uncultured Actinomycetes bacterium. Lineage (GTDB taxonomy): Bacteria > Actinomycetota > Actinomycetes > Mycobacteriales > Nakamurellaceae > Nakamurella. The sequence continues at coordinate 9,580 of CAZIIX010000046.1, forward strand.
TCTCCCGCGGCTACCTGCAGCTGCTGCACGACGCCGCCGAACGCGAAAGCCTGGTCGCCTCCCTGACCCGTACCCAGGAGGAGCTGATCGACCTGCAGGACGAGCTTGCCCTGACCCAACGTCACTCCGGCATGGAGACCGAACGCATCCGGATCGCCCGCGACATGCACGACACGGTCGCCCAGACGCTGCCCTCGATGCGGTTCATCGCACACGCCGCCGTCGCGGGCGACGAACCCGACGCGATGCGCCGCGCGCTGGGGCAGGTCGAGACCCTCGCCGCCGAAGCCGTCACCGATGTCCGCCGCATCGTCGCGGCGCTGGCGCCGGCCGAACTGGACCGGGGGGCGCTCGGCGCAGCGCTCGCCCGCATGCTGCAGCGCCTGCGCGCCGAGACCGGGATCGCGACCGAACTCCATGTGGACGACACCCTTCCCGGATTGCCCGGACATGTCGAGGTGGCGCTGCTGCGTACCGCTCAGTCCGCCCTGGCCAACGTGCGACGCCACGCCGACGCCGACCGCGTCACCGTGAGTCTGATCGATGGCGGCGACACCGTGCGCCTGGACATCATCGACGACGGGCGTGGTTTCGACCCGGCGTCCCGGCGCACACCATCCGGCGCGGACGACCGCGGCTACGGACTGGGCTTCATCGATGGCAGGCTCCGCGAACTCGGCGGCGGCCTCGACCTCGACAGCCGTCCGGGCGCCGGCACCGAACTCTCCGCGCACCTGCCGCTGCGCCCCATCCCGCAGGAGGATTCATGACCACCTCGGTGCTGATCGTCGATGATCACCCGGTGGTGCGCACCGGACTGCGCGCTGCCCTCGGCGCCACGGACGTCGACGGGGAAAACGTCCCCGACCCCCGATCCAGCCGCGACCCCGGATCCG
>CAZIIX010000046.1:10575-13969 GCA_964539345.1 uncultured Actinomycetes bacterium
CCGACCCCCGATCCAGCCGCGACCCCGGATCCGCCGCATCGTCGGCCCGCGATCGCATCGAGGTGGTGGGCGAGGCCGCCACCGGCGAGGAAGCCGTCACCCTCGCGTCCCATCTCACGCCCGACACCGTGCTCTGCGACCTGCGACTCGGGGCCGGCATCGACGGAATCGAGACCACTCGGCGGTTGCGCGCCCTCGACCCGGCACCGGCGGTGCTCATCCTGACCACGTTCGACACCACCACCGACATCCTGCGCGCCGTCGAAGCCGGCGCGGCGGGATACCTGCTCAAGGACGCCGACCCCAGCGAGATTGCCGCCGCCATCGTCGCGGTCGCGCGAGGTGGCACCGTTCTGCCCCCGCGGATAGCCGGACGCATGATGGGCGCGATCAATTCACCGAGACTCACCGCCCGCGAGATCGACGTGCTACGGCTGCTGGCGACCGGTGCCACGAACCAGGACATCGCCCGCTCCCTGGTCGTCACCGAGGCGACCGTCAAGAGCCACCTGGTGCGGATCTTCACCAAGCTCGATGTCGGCAACCGCTCGCGCGCCGTCGTCACCGCCCACAGGCTCGGCATCATCTGACCATGCCACGGTGGGGCGGCCGGGGCCCCCCGCTCCGTCGTGCGGCGGCGGGCATGCGGGCTTACGCTCAGGCGACGGCGAGGGTGTGCCCGCTTCCGGTCCTGCCCGCCGCTGGGGTCCGACGTCGTCTCCGCCCCGCGCACGAGTCCGAGACGAACGCTCCACTACTTCTTGGGGTATGACGATGGTTCGGGATATGACGATGGTTCTTGGGGTATGACGATGGCCACGAGCCCTTGGTTGTCCGGCGACCAGCAGCGCGTCTGGCGGCTGTACCTGCAGATGACCGGCATGCTCACCGAGCACCTGGATCGTCAGCTGCGGCGCGATGCGGGCCTGCCGCACGCCTACTACCAGGCCCTGGCCATGCTCTCCGAGGCGCCGGGGCGCTCGCTGCGGATGGCCGAACTCGCGGCGGCCGCCTGGGCGTCCCCGTCCCGCATGTCGCATGCGGTGGCCCGATTGGAGGAGGCAGGCTGGGTGGAACGCACGCCGGCCCCCGCGGACGGGCGGGGGCAGATCGCCACGCTGACCGACGCCGGCTACCGGGTGCTGGCGTCGGCCGCGCCCGGTCATGCGGCGGCGGTCAAGGAGATCCTGTTCGGCGGGCTGGACGCCGCGACGCTCGACGCGTTCGGCCGGGTGTGCGAGACCGCACTGGAGCGGCTCTGCCCGTCAGACGGTTGACCGCAGCGGGGTGTGCTCCGGCGGGACGGCCTCGCCGGACGCGACCGGGCCGGGCGCGGTGCCGTCGCCGAACGGTCGGCCGCCCAACTCCGCCCGGCCGTGCGGGGTGAGCCATCCGGACAGCTCCGGGCCCTTCGGCACGATCCCGGTGGGGTTCACGTCGGTGTGCACGATGTAGTAGTGCCGTTTGATCTGCACGAAGTCCACCGTGTCGCCGAAGCCGGGGGTCTGGAACAGGTCGCGGGCGTAGGCCCAGAGCACCGGCATCTCGCTGAGCTTGCTGCGGTTGCACTTGAAGTGGCCGTGGTAGACCGCGTCGAAGCGCGCCAGCGTGGTGAACAGCCGGATGTCCGCCTCGGTGATGGTGTCGCCCACGAGGTAGCGCTGGCCGGCCAGCCGCTCGGAGAGCCAGTCCAGTCGGGCGAACAGCGCCTCGTAGGCGTGCTCGTAGGCGGCCTGCGATCCGGCGAACCCGCAGCGGTAGACGCCGTTGTTGACGTCCCGGTAGACCAACGCCGAGACCTCGTCGATCTCGTCGCGCAGCCGGTCCGGGTACAACTCCGGCGCGCCGTCGCGGTGGTGGGCGGTCCACTCCGTCTCCAGGTCGATGCTCATCTGGGCGAAGTCGTTCGTGACGACCTTGCCGGTCGGCACGTCCACGATGGCCGGCACCGTGATGCCCTTCGGATACTGGGGGTCCCGGGCGAAGTAGGCCTGCTGCAGCCGCTCGATGCCGAGTACCGGATCGACCCCGCCGGGATCGAGGTCGAATGTCCAGCTGCGCGCGTCGTGCGTGGGGCCGCACAGGCCCATCGACAGCACCGGTTCCAGGCCGAGCAGGCGCCGCACGATGATCAGCCGGTTCGCCCACGGGCAGGCGCGGGCGGCGATGAGCCGGTAGCGCCCGGGCTCGACGGGGTAGCCGTCCCGCCCGTCCGCGGTGATACGGGTGGTGATGTAGGCGGTGTCGCGGGTGAACTCCCTGTCCTTCTCGACGTAGCCGCCCGGTCCCCCGGCTGCCGTGGTGTCCGTGGCCTCCGTCATGGCCGGCCTCCTTCCGCATCGGCGGCCCCGTCGTCGGTCATCGCCGTCACCGGGCCGCCTCGCTCATTGACGCATCATCTACCCCAGTGTGCCCGGTTCTCGGCCCCCCGGTGCGCCGAGCGTGCGAATACTACGCACAGTCACCACGGCGGGGGCGCTCGTCCCGGACCCCCGCGGTCCGGTGACTGTCGGCAGCGATTCGCGCAAGAACACGGCGTCAATCAGGTGAACCGGACATTTATCGGTCTGTCGCGAATCACTCGACCAGGCCTTGTTACCGTGTGTAAACGGCCGATACAGTAAGTGACAGTTTGCTTCTGGGGAGAAGCAACAAACCGGACAGTCGATCCGGGCCGGTGCGTGACGAGGGGGATTGTCACGCACCGTGCACCACACTGGGGGGATGACACGATGCGTCGACGCATTGAATCGACACGCACTGAATCGACACGCACATCGCACGACCGTCGCCGGAACGAGGGGTGGAGACGGGCGTTTGGTGGTGTGCTCACCGCAGCGGCACTGACCGGGACATCGCTGCTCGCGGCACCGGCCGCGACCGCCGCACCCGCCGCACCGCTCTCGCCGACCCTCGGGGCGGCCGCCGCGCCGGCCGCCATGCCACCGCAGGTCGGCCAGCGCCTCGCCTCGTTCGACGCGCAGCTGATCTCACTGGTCAACCAGGCGCGGTCGAGCCACGGACTGGCGTCACTGACGCAGGCCAGCGGGCTCACCCAATTGTCCGTGTGGTGGTCGCAGCAGATGGTCAACGGCAAGACCGGCGGTCAACTCGCGCACAATCCGAACGCCACCAGCATGCTGGCCTCGTACGGAGCGAAGAACTGGGGCTCGTGGGGCGAGAACGTCGCCAAGTTCTCGAACGGCGCCACGGCCCAGCAGGTCTTCGACGCCTACTGGGCATCACCCGGGCACAAGGCCAACATCCTGGGCAAGGACTTCCGCTACATCGGCATGGGCACGGTGTCCGGCTCGAAGGCGACGTTCAACACGATGGAGTTCACCGCCGCCATCGACGGGGCATCGGCGCCGGCCAAGGCGCAGGCCGCGAAGAA
>CAZIIX010000047.1:0-13824 GCA_964539345.1 uncultured Actinomycetes bacterium
GTTCGGCAAGCAGATCCGCTACGCCGACCGGCGCGGCATCCCGTACGTGTGGTTCCCGGCCAACCCGGACACCGCCGCGCACGAGGACGCCTCGCAGGCCGCGGCCGGCCCCGCGAGCGACCAGGTCAAGGACATCCGCTCCGGTGAACAGGTCGATGCGGACGCCGCCGACTGGCAGCCGGACCCGGCCGACCTGCGGCCCGGCGTGCACCGCGTACCGGAAGCGGGCGGCGACCACGCCTGAACGGAGCGCCGCCCCCGCTCGCAGCGGCACCGTTCCGGGCGGCGGGATCAGCGGCGGCCGAGCGGTAGCCGATCACTGTCCCGGGCGGCGGGATCAGCGGCGGCCGGTCAGGTGCGTCGTCGCCGCCAGCCACGCCCGCATCCGGGCCGCCTCCAGCCGCAGCCGACCTCGCACCTCGATGTTGCCCACGCGTGCCAGCTGCCGGCTGACCAGCAGCGCGGCGGCGCCGATGACGACGGCCCCGGCGACCAGCCCGGCCGGGGCGCCGCCGCGTTGCGCCAGGAATCCCACCACCGGCCCGCCGACCGCCGCCGTGCCCAGCGTCACCAGCATGTAGACGCCCATGACGCGGCCCCGCATCGCATCGCTCGCCGCCAGCTGGATGGACGTGTTCGTCGCGATCAGGAACGGCATGCCCACGGCGCCGACGAGCACGAACGCCCCGGCGACGGTCCACATGCCCGGCATGACCGAGGCGAGCAGTTGCGCGCCGGCCAGGCCGGCGGCCAGCGCCACCAGATGACGAAGCCGCGAACCGGGCCATCGCGCGGAGACGAGCGCCCCGATCAGCGAGCCCGCGGCCAGCGCGATCGTCAGCAGCCCGTAGCCACCGGCCGTCAGGCCGAAGTCCTTGGCGAACGCGGTGAGCGTCACGGCGAAATTGGTGGTGAAGAACGCGCAGGTGCCGGCGAGAACGATGGGCCAGAGCAGCACCGGGCGGTGGGAGATCTCGGTGAGCGCCGCCCGCACGTGACCCCGGGCGCGGGCCAGCCGCGGCGAGGCGCGCAGGTCCGCCGATCGGATGACGACGAACGCGCCGAGCACGACGGCGTACCAGCCGCCGGTGGCCACGAACGCCCATCCGGTGCCCAGCGCGGTGATCAGCCCGCTGCTGACGGCCGGCCCGGCGAGCGCACCGAGCTGGAACACCGCGGAGTTGAGGCTGACGGCGTTGCGCAGGCGTTCCGGCCCGACGATCTCGTGCACGAATGCCGACCGGGTCGGGTTGTCGAAGCAGGCCGCGGTGCCGGTGACGAACGCGATGACCAGCACGTGCCACAGTCGCACGGTGTCGGTCAGGCAGAGCACGCCGAGGACAGTGGCGCACAGGCCCAGCGTCGAGACGGTGGCCAGCAGCACCCGTCGCTTGTCGAAACGGTCGGCGACCAGTCCCGCCGACATGCCGAACACCAGTGTCGGCACGAATTGCATGGCGGTGGCGACGCCGACGGCGAACGCGTTGTGCGTCAGGGTCAGGACCAGCCAGTCCTGGGCCACGCGTTGGGTCCACAGGCCGGATGTCGAGGCTGCCTGGCCGAACACGAACCAGCGGAAGTTGCGGTTGTCCAGCGAGGCGAAGAGACCGTCGCGGCGCGGCGTGCGATCCGCGGGGCGGGGCGAGTCCGCTGCCGCCGGGGCGGCGGTCGCTGACGCGGGTGGTGCGGTGCAGTCCGGATCGGAGGAGGTCGTTGTCACAAGGGTTCTTCTGTAGGGATTCGCCGGGCGGGGCGACGGTCGACCTCCATTGTCCTCGTCCGACGATCCCTGGCGGGCCTGGGCTCCGGGTCAGTTCGCCGGTTGCTTCCGGCGGCCGCCCCGGGCCGCGCGGATCGGGCCGCGACCGATGGTGGCGCCCTTCCGATCGGCCGCCCGGCGGTCGGCCCCGCGCCGGTCCGGTCCGCCCGCTCGCGCCGAGCGGCCCTTGCCCGAGGGTGGTTGCCCGTCCCGCGAGCGGCGCGGCTTGCCATGCCCCGTTGTGCCGTGCCCGGACGTGCCCCGCCCCGACGTGCCCCGCCCGGACTTGCTGTGTCCCGGGTGCCCCGACCGGTGGTTCCCCGGCTTGCCGTGCCCGGCCTTGCCCTGCCCGGCGCGGTGCGGCCGCGCGGCCGTCGTCTCACGATTCCGTCGCGGCGCCAGCTCGATGACGTCGGCCTCCTCGGTGCCGTCGTCATCGATCATGGTCGCGATCAACGATGCGGCGATGTCCTCCACCCGCAGCCCGGTGCGGTCCGCCTCGGCCAGCAGCAGGGTGCGGTAGGCGCCCAGCCTCCCGGCGGTCTGCCGCTCGACGGCGGCGGCGAGGGCCGCGCCCGCCCGGTGCTGGCGCACTTCGGCGGCGGTGGGAATGGTGATCTCATCGAGGCGGCGGCCGATGGCACGCTCGACGGCCCGGCGCTTGGACAGTTCCTTGGGCGTGAAGAACGTGATGGCGCGCCCGGAGCGGCCCGCCCGTCCGGTGCGCCCGACGCGGTGGACGTAGGTCTCCGGGTCGATGGCCGCATCGAAGTTGACCACCAGGCCGATCCGCTCCACGTCCATGCCGCGTGCGGCGACGTCCGTGGCCACCAGCACGTCGATCCGGCCATGACGCAGCCTCTCGATGGTGCGCTCGCGTTCGCTCTGCGTCACGTCTCCGCTGATCACCGCCGCCCGGACACCAGCGGCGAGCAGCTCGGTGCCGAGCTCGTCACAGCTGGATCGGGTGCGCACGAACACGACGGTCGCCGCCGCGTCGCTGGTAGCCAGCAGGCGTTGCAGGGCGCGCGACTTGTCCGCGAAGCGCAGGACCGCATAGCCCTGCTCGATGCCGGACACCGGGGTGGCCGATGCCGCCACGCTGACATCGACCGGCGCCCGCAGGTGCCGCAGCGCGACCTGCCGAATCGCCCGTGGCATGGTCGCGGAGAACAGCGCGGTCTGCCGTGCGGACGGCGTCGCGCCGAGGATGCGGTCGACGTCGTCGACGAAGCCCATGCGGAGCATCTCGTCGGCCTCGTCGAGGACGGCGAACCGCACCGTGGACAGGTCGAGGGCGCGACGCTTCATCAGGTCGATGACCCGGCCCGGCGTGCCCACGACGATCGACGAGCCCCGGCGCAGGGCCGTGATCTGCCGCCCGATCGGCGCACCGCCGTAGATGGCCGTGACCGCCACCCCGCGCATCCGCGCGGCGAACTGCTCCACCGCGCCGGCGACCTGGACGGCCAGCTCCCTGGTCGGCACCAGGACCAGTGCCTGCACGCCCGGCACCGCCGGGTCGATCGACGTCAGCAGCGGCAACCCGAACGCGGCCGTCTTGCCGGTGCCGGTCTGGGCGACGCCGGTGACGTCCTGCCCGATCAGCAGCGCCGGGATTGCCGCGGACTGGATCTCCGTGGGCTCCCGGTAGCCCAGCGACACCAGGGCGTCGACCAGCTCGTCGCCGAGCCCGAGCTCATAGAACGCACGGCCGGGCTCATCGGCGGCCGAGAAACGTTGCGGGACAGCACTATCGGGGGAAAGGGCAGGCAGGGACACAGGACACCTATCAATGATCGTCGCCTTGGAACGGACTCGCCGTCGGCGACCGCTGGTTGTCAGGCCTCGTCGCGCCACCAGCACGGGTGGCGCCTACCTGCAAACCACCCAAGCCTACCGGAAAGCGCGCGGATCCGCCGGTACGGGCGGCACAGGAATCGTGATCATCGTCGCACTCCGGGGGCGGTCCGCCGGGTGGCGATCGCCCTGTGCTAGGTTACTGACGTTCATCCAGAGCGGCTGAGAGACCTGGCTCCGTGACGTCGCAGCAACCCTTCCGCATCAGCGGGCGCGGGTGCTAATGCCAGGAACGATGGAGGAGTATCAATGCGCTGCGTCCAGCGTCACCCGCTCGGCGTCCCCGCTGCCTCGGCACGCCTCACCTCGCGCCGCCATGTGGACCTGTGCCGCGTGTCGTCCATGGGCTGTCCGCGAATGCCGTAGCGGCGGCCCCCCGGCCGCCGGGCCGCGGTAACACGCCGCCGCCAGCAGTTCGTTCTACCGTGCGCTGAGTCAACCCCAGCGCGATCCCATCGAGCCGTCCGCCGGACGGCCCACCCCTCCCGAGACGAGGCCGCGCCCTGGCTTCGTCATACCCGAAAGGTACGTCATGACAACCACTCTCGCGTCCAACCGGATCACTCCGCTACCACCGCAGGAGCTCGATCCGGCCGACTTCCCGGCCAGCAACGCCGATCAGATCCCCGCACTGGCACCGCAGTGGCACCAGCTCGACCTGCGCGAGATCCTCACCCGCCCCGCCGCATTCCTATCCATCAGCCAGTCCAACTCGCTCTACCGGCCGGGCGGGGTCCAGTACGCCGAGGGCCACGCGTTCCGCGGCAGCCTGCCCGCCACGGTCCGGGTCGCGAAGGCCGCGCGACAGGCGCCGAACTTCGTGTCGTTCAACTGGATCGGCTACTCGGTGTTCCGCGACGAGTACCCGCAGACCGCCTTCGATCGGGCGCAGTACTCGTCCTGGACCGGGCACCTCGACACCACGCCGGATCAGCGCGCCTGGGACGACGCGCTGGTCGACGAACTCGCCGCCCTCGTCGAACCGGGTGACAACGAGCTCTACGAGAAGGCGCTGCAGACCGCGTTCACCGGCACCGATCTGCCGATCACGTTGGCGCGCAAGAAGGTCGAGGTGCTGGTGCTCACCGGCATCCACCTGGACTGGTGCATCGAGGGCAATGCGCGCGCCGCCCGCGACCACGGGCTGCTGCCCATCGTGATCGGCGATGCGACCGGCGCGCAGCGACCGGACCAGGAGGCTGCCGCGTTCGAGCGCATCAACAACTTCTTCGCACCGGTGATCTCCGCGCAGACCTTCGTCGACCTCGTCGGGGGAGAGCGCTGATGGGAAACGCTGGTCTGCTCCTGGTCGGAGTCGTGCTGCTGGTCAACGGATTGGTGATCCTGTCCGTCGTCCCGCCGCGCAGCGCCGCGCTGCTCAACGTGTTCGTCGGCGGCGCGCAGGTCGTCCTGCCGACCATCATCCTGATCCAGCACTCGGGCGACGCCGCCGTCGTCAACGCCACCTGGCCGACCTATCTGTTCGGGATCACCTACCTGTACTACGGGCTGGGCATCTATCTGAACCTGGAGCCGCAGGGGCTGGGCTGGTTCAGCGCCTTCGTGGCGGTGATCGTGGCCTACCTGGCGATCGACAGCATTGCGACCGACCCGGTGTTCGCCGTCATGGCCGCCACCTGGGCGACCATGTGGTCGCTGTTCTTCGCGCTGATGGCGCTGGGCCGCGAGCGGCTCAACCGGTTCACCGCGTGGTTCCTGATCACGCTGGGCGTCCCGTCCTGCACGCTGACCGGGATCCTGCAACTCGACGGCCATTGGAGCACGACGGCCGGAGCGGGGTGGGCGGCGCTCGCCGTGCTGGCGGCCGGTGCGCTGGCCTCGGTGTCGCTCGCCCGGTCCTCGATCGCGCGCGGCGGTGCGCAGGCAGTCGGTGCGGATCCGGCCGGTGCGGACGTGCCGGCGCAGCCGGCAGCCGACGACCCGGCGGCGACGGCATCGCCGCGGCTGGCCGCCCCGGTGGGCGCCTGACGGGTGGTCAGCCGTCCGGCGCGGCGAACGCGGCCACGAGTTGCTCGGAGCCGCGGGCCAGCAGGGTGACGTCCGCTCCTACCGCGATGAAGTCGGCGCCGTCGTCGAGGTAGGAGCGGGCCCTGCCCGGGTCGAACGCGTTGACGCCGACCGGTTTTCCGGCCTCGTGCGCCGCGCCGAAGACGCGGGCGACCGCGGCCACCACATCTGGGTGGGTCTGCTGCCCGAGTATGCCCATCGACGCCGCCAGGTCGGAGGGGCCGACGAAGATGCCGTCGACCCCCTCGACCGCAGCGATCTGACCGGCTGCTTCGACACCGGCGGCCGTCTCGATCTGCACGAACAGGGCCACATGCGCGTCGGCGGCGGGCAGGTAGTCGGCGACCCGGCCGAAGCGGGCCGAGCGGGCCAGTGCCGATCCGACGCCGCGCACGCCGCGCGGCGGATAGTGCATGGCCGCGACCACCTCTCGAGCCTGCTCGGCGGACGAGATCATCGGCACCAGCAGGTTCTGCACGCCGAGATCGAGGACGCGCTTGATGACCACCGTGTCGCCGACGGGCACCCGGACCACCGGCGCGACCGGGTAGCCGGCTACCGCCTGCAGCTGCGACAGCACCGTGCCCAGCTCGTTGGGGGAGTGCTCCATGTCGATCAGCAGCCAATCGGCGCCCGACCCGGCGCAGATCTCCGCGACCAGCGCCGAACCGGAACACGCCCACAGCCCGATCAGCGGGCGCGTCGCCGCGGCCAGGTCCTCGCGCAGGGTCGGTCTCAGTCGAAGCGACATGTGATGGTTCCCATCGGTCCGTAGTCGCACCACACGGAATCCGCCCGGGAGACCCACATCGGCCGGGTGAACGACCCGGCCAGGATAATCTCGCCGGCCTCCAGCCGGGCGCCGTGCTGGTGCAGTTTCGTGGCGAGCCAGGCGACGCCGGTCGCCGGGTGATTGAGCACACCGGCGGCGACGCCGGTCTCCTCGATCGTCTCGTTGCGGTACAGCAACGCCGATACCCAGCGCAGGTCGACGCGGTCCGGGGCCATCGGGGTGCCGCCGAGGATCATCGCGCCGTAGGCGGCGTTGTCGGAAATGGTGTCCACGATGGTCCGGCCCTCGAGCTCGATGTGCGAGTTGAGCACCTCCAGCGCGGGAGTGACGTATTCGGTCGCGCGGAGCACGTCGAACAGGCTGCAGTCCGGCCCGGCCAGCGGCGCGCCGAGCACGAACGCCAGCTCCACCTCGATGCGCACATTGGAGAAGTCGTCGAACGGCAGCACGGCGCCGGTCTGGTGCACGGTGTCGGCGAACATCACGCCGTAGTCGGGTTCGGTGATGCCGGTGGCGGCCTGCATGGCCTTCGAGGTCAGGCCGATCTTGCGGCCGACCTGCCGTCGGCCGGTCGCCAGGCCCCGCTGCCGCCAGATGTCCTGGATGGCGTAGGCGTCCTCGATCGTGGCGTCCGGGTACCGGCTCGTGATGCGCGGAATGACGCTCCGGGTGCGTTCCGCCTCGGCCAGCTCGGCGGCGATGGCGGCCCGCGTCGCGTCGTCCAGCATGGGTCCTCACGCTCCGATCAGAGTTGGTGGCCGAGCTTGTACTCGCCCTGTTTCCACTCGGGCAGCTCCTCGTCGTCGCCGTGCCGGGTGTAGGAGAACCCGTCCGCGCCGATCGTCACGGCCATCTCGGAGGCGTCCGTCCGCGCGACGACGGGCTGCGGGTTGCCGTCCAGATCCAGCACCAGCGACGCGTCGGTGTACCAGGACGGGACGACCGGATTGCCCCACCAGTCGCGGCGCTGGTTGTCGTGCACGTCCCAGGTGACGACGGGATTGTCCGGGTCACCGGTGTAGTAGTCCTGCGTGTAGATCTCCACGCGGTGGCCGTCCGGGTCCCGCAGGTACAGGTAGAACGCGTTCGACACGCCGTGCCGGCCGGGGCCGCGCTCGATACAGTCGGACAGCCGCAGCGCGCCGAGCTTGTCGCAGATGGCCAGGATGTTGTGCTTCTCGTGGGTGGAGAACGCCATGTGGTGCAGGCGCGGACCATCGCCGCCGGTCAGCGCCGTGTCGTGCACGGTCGGCTTGCGGGTGACCCAGGCGGCGTAGACGGTGCCCTGCTCGTCCTGGATGTCCTCGGTCACCTTGAAGCCGAGGTCCTGCATGAACCGGGTGGCGCGCGGCACGTCCGGTGTGACCTGGTTGAAGTGGTCCAGGCGCACCAGCGCCCCCGGGGAGTACAGGTCGTAGCGCCAGGCGAGGCGCTCGACATGGTCGACGTCATAGAAGAACTCGTACGGGAAGCCGAGCGGATCCACCACCCGGACCGCGTCGCCGATCCCCTTGGTGAAGCCCTCGACGCGGCGCTCCACGCGGCACCCGAGCTCGCGGTAGAACGCGACCGCCTTGTCCAGATCGGCGGGCGTGCGCACCCGGTAGGCGAACGCGGCCGCGGCAGCGACCGGGCCCTGGCGCAGCACCAGGTTGTGGTGGATGAACTCCTCCATCGAGCGCAGGTAGACGGCCTCGTCATCCTCCTCGGTGACGACCAGACCCAGCACGTCCACGTAGAACGCGCGGGACGCGGCCAGGTCGGTCACCACCAGCTCCAGGTAGGCGCAGCGCACGATGTCCGGCGGGGGAGAGGTCGGCGTCGGGACCGGGTTGTCGGTGAGCACCGGCGCGTGCTGCGAGACGTAGAAGCCCGACGACGTGAGCGTCTTGCCGGCCCTGCCCGCCGCGGGGGTCTGGTCAGCCATGGTCGGTACCATCCTTCTTGCCGAATGTGGGGTTGTGGACTGCGCCGAGCGTGATGTGCACGGCCTGCTGATCGGTGTAGAAGTCGATCGATCGGTACCCGCCCTCGTGGCCCAGCCCGGAGGCCTTGACCCCGCCGAACGGCGTCCGCAGATCGCGGACGTTGTTGGAGTTGAGCCAGACCATGCCCGCTTCGATCGCGCCGGCGACGTTGTGGGCGCGCTTGAGATCGTCGGTCCACAAGTACGCCGCCAGACCGTATTTCACCCCGTTGGCCAGCTCCAGCGCCTCCGCCTCGCTGTCGAATGGGGTGATGGTCACCACCGGACCGAAGATCTCCTCCTGGAAGATGCGGGCGTCCGGCTTGACGTCGACGAACACCGTGGGCGCGATGAAGTTCCCGGTCTCGAATCCCTCCGGGCGACCGCCACCGGCGACCAGCCGGCCCTCGGACTTGCCGAGTTCGACGTAGCCCATGACCTTCTCGAAGTGCTCCGGGTGGACCAGCGAGCCCACCTCGGTGGCCGGATCGTGCGGGTAGCCGACGCGGACCCGGCGTGCCTGGGCCGCGTACCGCTGGACGAACTCGTCATAGACGGAGCGCTCGACCAGGATGCGGCTACCGGCCGTGCAGCGTTCGCCGTTGAGCGAGAACACGCCGAAGATGCAGGCGTCCACCGCTGCGCCGAGATCGGCGTCGGCGAACACGATCGCCGGGCTCTTGCCGCCGAGCTCCATCGACAGGCCCTTGAGGAACGGGGCGGCGTTCGCGAAGATCAGCTGGCCGGTGGCGCTCTCCCCGGTGAACGAGATCAGCGGCACGTCGGGGTGTTTCACCAACGCGTCGCCGGCCTCCTCGCCGAGGCCGTTGACCAGGTTGAATACGCCGCGCGGGACGCCGGCCTCCTCGAAGATGCCAGCCCACAGCGACGCGGACAGCGGCGTGAACTCGGCCGGTTTGAGTACGATGGTGTTGCCGGTGGCCATGGCGGGGGCGAGCTTCCAGGACTCCAGCATGAACGGGGTGTTCCACGGCGTGATCAGCCCGGCCACTCCGATGGGCTTGCGATTGACGTAGTTGATCTGCCGGCCGGGCACCTTGTACGTGTCGTCGGCCTGCGCGACGATCAGGTCGGCGAAGAAGCGGAAGTTCTCCGCGGCGCGCCGGGCCTGGCCGAGGGCCTGCGTGATGGGCAGGCCGGAGTCGAACGATTCCATCGCCGCCAGCCGGTCTCCGCGGGTCTCGACGATGTCCGCGATGCGGTGCAGGACGCGGGAGCGTTCCCGCGGCAGCAGGCGCGGCCACGGCCCGTCGAGGAACGCGCGGCGGGCGGCAGCGACGGCGCGGTCGATGTCGGCCTGCTTGCCGGCCGCGGCCCGCACGTACACCTCGTTGGTCACGGGGTCGAGTACGTCGAACGTGCTGCCGTCGGCGGAATCGCTGACGGCGCCGTCGATGTAGTGCTGGATGCGATCGGGCAGGTCGGCCGGGACGCGGGCGCTGTCCTGCGGGCCGCCGGCGGCGGTGGTGGGGTGCTCCGGTGCGCTGGGCATGGGACCCTCCTCGTCAGATTGGGATCAGTGGGTGGGCAGGTGGTCGGTCTCGGCCGGGTGCTGGTGTGTCAGGTACGCCTCGAGCGTGGCCCAGCGATGCAGTCGCGCCGCGCGCTCGATCTCCTCCGGCGGTGCTGCCTCGGCGATCAGGCGCAGCAGCGTGTCGTGCTCGCCGACCGACTCGTGCGCCCGGCCGGGGACGAACGAGAACGTGGAGGTGCGCAGATGCCCGAGCCGGGACCATTCCGATTCGACGAGCTGCAGCAGCCGCGGGTTCGGGCAACGGGTGAACAGCAGGGCGTGGAAGCGCTGGTTGAGTGCGGTGAACCCCTGCGGGTCGAAGGCGTCCAGCTGCGATCCGAGCCGGGCGTTGATCGACGCCGCCTCGGCCAACTCGGACGGGGTCAGGTGCGGCGCCGCCAGTGCGGTGGCCGCGCCCTCGAGGATGCCCAGGGTGTGCATCGTGTGGCGGTACTGCGAGTCGTCCACCATCGACACGTGCGCGCCGATGTTGCGTCGGAACGTCACCAGCCCCTCGGCCTCGAGCTGCCGGATCGCCTCCCGGACGGGCACCACGCTCATATCCAGCTCGGCGGCGATCGCGCCGAGCACCAGCCGGTAGCCGGGGGTGAAGTCCCGCGCGACGATGCGCTGCTTGAGCCAGTGGTAGGCGCGCTGGGACTTGCTCAGCGAACTGGTGGCCCGGTCCGGCTCGATCGTCGTCATCGCGGTGTCTCCCCGCCGGACTCGTCGCCGCCATCGGCCTGCGCGGATTCGAACCGGCGGCGCCAGTCGGCGTTCATCGGGAACAGCCCCTCCAGCCGGTGGCCCTCGCCGACGCGATCGGCGATCCAGCCGTCGGAGTCCTCCTGCGCGAGTGCGGCGTCGGCGACCTCGGCGGCCAGCGCCGGGGGAATCACCAGCACCCCGTCGCCGTCGCCGACGATGATGTCCCCGGGTTGGACCGTCGCGCCGCCGCAGCCGATCGTGATGTCGGAGTCCCACGGCACGTGCCGCCGGCCCAGCACCGCTGGGTGGGATCCGTTGCAGTACACCGGGATCCCGGTGGCCGCGACCGCGTCATGGTCGCGCACCGCCCCGTCGGTGACGACGCCCGCGGCCCCGGCCGTCTTCGCCCGCAGCGCGAGGATGTCGCCGAGCGTTCCGGCGGAGTCGTCACCGCGAGCCTCGATGACGAGGACCTCGCCGGGTCGCACCGCGTCGAACGCGCGCTTCTGCGCGTTGTAGCCGCCGCCCGCAGCCGCGAACAGGTCCTCGCGGAACGGGACGAAGCGCAGCGTCTTGGCCACGCCGACGAGCTTGCCGCTGCCGGGCAGTGCACGGACGCCGTCGATCGAGACGTGGTTGAGCCCGCGCTTGCGGAGTTGGGAGGACAGGCTGGCCAGCGGTGCGGCCTCCAGCTTGGCGCGCAGGTCGGCGGGCAGCGACGGCGCCGGGCCCGCTGTGTCCGGCTCAGGGCCGACCTCCGCCAGCCCCGCCGCCTGTGGCGACCCCCACGCCGCGATCCGTTGCGCGTCGTCGACGGACGGCAGCGAGCCGAGCGCGGGATCGAAGGCGGGCTCGGCGGCCTCGCCGATCGTCGTCACCAGCCGGCCGGACGAGGAGCCGCCCGCCGCCTCGTCGACCTCGACCTCGACCACGTCGCCGGGCACGATCACCGATGACCCCGCGGGCGTGCCGGTCAGGATGACGTCCCCGATCTCCAAGGTCAGGTGCTGGGACAGGTCGGCCACGAACTGCGCGAGCGGGAACAGCAGTCCGGCCGTCGTGTCGTCCTGCACCAGCGTCCCGTTGACCCAGCTGCGGATGCGCAACGCGGCGGGATCGACCGTGGCCGCGTCGAGCAGCGTCGGCCCGAGCGGCGTGAATCCGTCGCGCCCCTTCGAGCGCAGGTTCGACCCCTTGTCGTTGGCGCGCAGGTCGTACACGCCGAGATCGTTCGCGGCGGTGACCCACCCGACGTGCCGCCATGCCTCGCGCAGCCCGACGTGCCGCGCTGGAGTGCCGATGATCAGCGCGATCTCGCCCTCGAACGCGAGCAGCTCGGTGCCGGGCGGGCGGGGGACCGTCTCGCCGGAGCGCGCGATGGAGCTGGCCGGCTTGAGGAAGTATGACGGGGCCTCGGGCCGCCGCCCGCGCTGGTCGGCCCGCGAGGCGTAGCTCAGATGGACCGCGATGACCTTTCCGGGGCGGGCGGGCAGCCATGACAGCGATGGGGCTGCACCGTGGGCCTGATCCGTCATGGTTCTCCCCGCTCTTGCGTCGTGTTCGAAATCGTATATTATTCGTCCACGGGTGGCAAGGAATGCAGTGATGCTGGTCACGTGGCCGGTTCCTTGATTACCTGGTGAGTAGCCCCATCAACGCACCGACGACACTCACCGGCGCGGAGCGACGCGAAGGATGGTTCCACCATGCTGCAGTTTCACGATCACGGCTACGTCTCCGCGGACCCGCGCGTCCGCCCGGCGGAGGGCACGGGGGTCGATCGTCCGACCGAGATCCCGGACCGGGTTGACGTCCTCGTGGTCGGCAGCGGACCGGCGGGCATGCTGCTGGCGGCGCAGATGGCAGAGTTCCCGTCGATCACCACGCGCGTGGTCGAGAAGCGCGGTGGTCGGTTGGAGATCGGGCAGGCGGACGGCATCCAGGCGCGCAGCGTCGAGACGTTCCAGGCCTTCCGCTTCGCCGAGCGCATCACCACCGAGGCGTACGAGATCACCGCGATGAACTTCTGGACGCCCGATCCGGAGAACCTCGACAACATCATCCGCACGTCGCGCACCGACGATGCGACCGGGCAGTTCAGCGAGTTCCCGCACCTGATCGTCAACCAGGCCCGCGTGCTCGACTACTTCGCCGAGGCGGCGCGCAACGCTCCCGGGCGGATCACCCCGGACTACGGATGGGAGTTCACCGGTCTGCAGATCGGCGACGGCGACTTCCCCGTCCGTGTCACGCTGCGTTCGGCGGACACGGGTACCGAGCGCACGGTCCGGGCCCGTTACGTCGTCGGGTGTGACGGGGCGCGCAGCGCGGTCCGTTCGTCGATCGGCCGGCGGATGGCCGGCGATCAGGCGATGCACGCCTGGGCCGTGATGGATGTGCTGGTGGTGACCGACTTCCCGGACATCCGCACCAAGTGCGCCATCCAGTCCGAGCACGGTTCGATCCTGCACATCCCGCGGGAGGGTGGCCACCTGTTCCGCATGTACGTCGACCTGGGGGAGCTCACGCACGAGACCGAACGGTCGGTCCGGCAGACCACCGTGGAGACGGCCATCGAAACGGCCAACAAGATCCTCCACCCGTACCACCTGGATGTGAAGCACGTGGCGTGGTACAGCGTCTACGAGGTCGGGCATCGGCTCACCGACAAGTTCGACGACGTGCCGGTCGAACTCGAGAACGAGCGCATGCCCAGGGTTTTCATCGCGGGCGATGCGTGCCACACGCACAGCGCCAAGGCGGGCCAGGGCATGAACGTCTCCATGCAGGACGGGTTCAATCTGGGGTGGAAGCTCGGCGCGGTGCTGGAGGGCCGGGCCCCGGAATCGCTGCTGGCGACCTACTCGGCGGAGCGGCAGCGGATCGCCAAGGACCTGATCGACTTCGACAAGGAGTGGTCGAGCCTGATGGCCAAGAAGCCGGAGGAGTTCGACAACCCGGAGGCGCTCGGCGAGTTCTACCTGCGCACCTTCGAGTTTCCCACCGGGTTCATGACGCAGTACACGCCGTCCATCATCACCGGGGAGGACACCCACCAGGCGCTGGCGAC
Organism: uncultured Actinomycetes bacterium; assembly: GCA_964539345.1. Taxonomy (GTDB): domain Bacteria; phylum Actinomycetota; class Actinomycetes; order Mycobacteriales; family Nakamurellaceae; genus Nakamurella. Next base: position 13,719 of record CAZIIX010000047.1, read on the forward strand.
CGGTTACCCGGTCGGCAAGCGGTTCCGGTCCGAGCGGACGTATCGGGTGGCGGACTGCAACCCGATCCACATCGGCCACCATGCGCGGGCCGACGGCCGGTGGCGG
>CAZIIX010000048.1:0-13457 GCA_964539345.1 uncultured Actinomycetes bacterium
CGGCCCGGCGAGGCTCCCGGGCGCATCGCGGCCAGGTTTGGCCGCATCGGCCCCCGGGTACCGCCTCGGTGAACACCGTTGGCGGACAGGCTGCCAACGTGACGCCGGTGACGTCCCGCGGGAACCGCCGCCACGACGTCATCGGCGGCGCAGCCAGGAGGTGGACGACATGGCCCACGCCGATGCCGAACTCGGCCCCGCACTGCTTCGACTGACCGACACCGACCGGACGATCCCGAACCCCGACGAGGATGTGCGCGGGCGGAAGGTCACCGATTCCGACGGTGAGGAACTCGGCAAGATCGGCGACCTCCTCGTCGACGACACCGCCCGCCAGGTGCGCTTCCTCGTCGTGCAGCACGGCGGCATCCTCGGCATCGGCGCCTCGGAGGTGTTCATCCCGGTCGACGCGATCACCGAGATCACCGATGACGAGGTGTTCGTCGACACCAGCCGGGAAAAGGTCAGCCGCGCGCCGCAGTACGACCCGGAGATCGGCACCGAGAGCGACTTCTACCAGGACGTGTACGGCTACTACGGTGTGACGCCGTTCTGGGCACCCGGGTACACCACACCGGGCTTTCCCTATTTCGGCCATCGCGGCGAGTGACGCCGGCACGGCACTGTCCGCGCCATCGGAGGGAGGCGGAATCGACGTGACCGACCCAGCCAACGACCCGCACGAGGGCGACGACGCGCCCGCGCCGGACCGGGGCGCCGCGGATCCGCGGCAGCCGGACCGGATCGCCGCCAACGCCCGCGAGCACGGCGACGGCGGACGCGGACCGGAGGACTTCGACCCCGTGGAGAACCTGCTCGGCGACGATCCGGACGAGACCATGCAGACCGGCTACAGCCCGCCGGATCGCGAACCGCACTCGTTGCGCGACGCGCCGACCGGCGAGGAGCAGCGCGAGGGCGCCTCGCTCGACGAGCGTCTGACCGAGGAGAACCCGGACGTGAGCGAGCAGGACGCGGTCGCCGGGCCGCCCGAGGAGCGGGCCGGTCGGCTGGTGAGCGAGGAGGAGAACCTGCGTCACCGCGAGGCACCCGACGGGGTGGCCGAGGACGTCGGGCCGGCCGGGTATGCGTCCTCGGCCGAGGAGGCCGCGGTTCGGGTGACCGACGAGGACGACGAGGACGGTCGGCGCTAGCCGCCGGGGGTGCGGCGCGAGCGGCGCCGCCAGGTCCGATCGAGGAGGAAGTGCGATGCCAGAGCGTGACCCGGGTCCGAGCGTGAAGGACCCCGAGCTGTACGAGAGGCTCCGGGACGAGGGGAACTCGAAGGAGAAGGCCGCGCGTATCGCGAATTCGGCGGCGACGTCCTCGCGCGAGAGCGTGGGCGAGCGGGGCGGATCCTCCGGCCCCTACCAGGACTGGACGGTCGAGGAGCTGCGGAAGCGCGCGGCCGAACTCGACATCGACGGCCGGTCGTCGATGAACAAGGACGACCTCATCGACGCGCTGCGGAACCACTGACCGGCCCGCGCAGTCAGGTCCGCACCGGCAGCTCGACCAGCGTGGGCCCGGAGAACCCGTCGAAGACCCAATCGACGGCCACGCGCAGCTTGTGGCCCAGGGTCGGCATCTGACTGAGGTAGTAGCCCCGCCAGGCGAGCCACGCCGGCAGCCCGGAGATCGCGTGGCCGCGCAGGTCCCCGGTCGCGCGCCGCTCGCCGAGCGCCACCAGCATTCCCGCGCTGTCGTAGCGGAACGGCCCGACCGCCGGTTCCCCCTTGATCCGGGCCGTCAGCACGCGCGCCAGGTGCCGGCCCTCGCGTTCGCCGTGCTGGGCGGTCGCAGGATAGCTGCCGCCGTGGCCGTCGGGGATCGCGGCCACGTCGCCGCAGGCGTAGACGTTCTGTTCGCCCTGGACCAGCATGGTCCCGTCGGTGATGATGCGGCCGGAGTCGTCCGTGGCCACCGGGAGGTCACCGGCGAGCGAGGCCGGCCGGACCCCGCCCGCCCACAGCACGGTCGCCGCGTCGATCTCGCTGTCGTCGGACAGCCGCAGCCGCGTGCCCTCCAGTGCCGCGAACGCGACGCCCAGGCGGACGTCGACGCCGCGCCGGCGGAGCTCGTCGGCGGCGATCGAGCCGACCCGATCCGGAAGCCCGGAGAGCAACCCGTCGGCCATCTCGATGAGCATCACCCGCATGTCGCTGGCACGCAGCCCCGGGTAGGCCGCGACGGCATGACGGAGGTAGTCGGTCAGCGCCCCGGCGACCTCCACGCCGGTGAACGATCCGCCGCCGATGACGAAGGTCTGCAGTTCCCGCCGCTGCGCCGGATCCTGTTCGACCTCGGCGCGCTCGAGGCTGTCCAGCACGCGGTGGCGCAATGCGATCGCATCGCCGACATTGTTCATCGTCAGGGCGTTGGCCTCGACGCCGTCGATACCGAAATAGTTGGTCTCCGAGCCGAGCGCGAGCACCAGGATGTCGTAGTCCAGCACCTCCGCCTCGTCATCGTCGGGGCCGTATCGCAGGTGCAGCTGCTGGTTGTCCTTGTCCAACCCGACGAGCTCCGCCCGGATCGGGCGGCCGGAGGTGACATATCGTCGCAGCGGCACGACCGCGGTGGTAGCGTTCACCGCTCCCGTCGCGACCTCGGCCAGCAGCGGCTTGAAGACGAAGTAGTTGTGCCGGTCGACGAGCTGGACGGCGGCGCAGTCGGCGGCGATCAGCCGGCGGGTCACCGCCAGCCCGGCGAAGCCGCCGCCGACGACGACCACGCGTGGCCGTCTGCTGGGGTCGTTCATCGTGCCTCCCCGGGATCGCTCGGCCGTGGGGACGCCCGCGGCGGGCGCGCGACGGCCGGTATCGGCGCACGCGAGGACGGCGCGACGCCGCTACGGACAGCCGTACCCGCCCGCCGCCGCGGGCAAACCGGCCCGGCGGCGACCATGGGTCAGCTCCGACTCGCGGCGTCCGGGCGGCAGCGCGGGGACGACCCGGATCAGGTGGTCGGTGGTGAGGAAGTCCCGGGCGAGATCCGTCGACAGCCCCGCATACGGTGAGACCTGCGAGGCGTGCGCGGCGATCGCCCGCTCGCGGCGGTCGAGCTGCGCCGACGTGTCCACCACGGTCGTGATGGCGTCGTCGCCGGTGCCGAGGTCGGCCATCGCCAGGTGGGCGGTGCCCGGGCGGAGGCGGGCGGTCTCGTCGGCCCACCGGCGCATCAGCCGGTTCGGCAGGCACCAGTGGTACAGCGACGAGCCCTCCGGCGCGGCGTCGGCGAACGCGGCCCCCACCGCCTCGGCGAGGCGGCGGTGGTCGCGGTGCCCGTCGTCACCGGACACGGTCAGGACGATGTCCGGATCGGCCTGGGCGATCGTGGCGGTGAGCGTCGCGACGAGCGTCTCCCACGGGGCGCCGCACAGCGACCCCGGGGCGGCCGGCCCGTCCCAGCCGGAGTCGGTGAACCCGAGGGGCGGCAGGCAGTCGGCACCGAGGATCGATGCCGCGGCGACCAATTCGTCGTGACGCCACTCGGCCAGCGTCCGCCCGCCGAGATCGAAGCCGGGCGCGGCCTCGCCGAGCTCGCCGAGCGTGGCGGCGCCGATGGTCACCCGGGCGCCGCGCGCGGCCGCATGGGCGATGACGGATCCGCAGCCGAACGTCTCGTCGTCGGGATGCGCCACCAGCACGAGAATTTGCTCGGATGAAGCCATGTCGGACCCTTTCCACCCCGAGGGACCGGCCAGCGTCGCACCTGCTGCCGTGCCGTGTGGTGCACCGCGACCAAATGCTGCAGATTGCAGTACAGCCAGGTTAGCTGCACGATGCAGTACCGTCAAGGCATGCCGAAGATCTCCCCGTCCGACACGTCCTACGCCGTCCTCGGTCTGATGGCGATCCGACCGTGGAGCACCTACGAGCTGGTGGCGCAGTCCGAACGCAGCCTCCGCTGGTTCTTCCCGCGCGCCGAGCGCGGCGTGTACCGCGAGGCGAAGCGGCTGGCGGAGTGGGGGTGGGCGGAGGCCGAGCGCGGCGCCCACGGGCGTCGACGGCGCACCGTCTACCGCATCACCGAGGCCGGGCGCGCGGCGTTGACCGAGTGGATGCGCCAGGAATCGACGCCGACCCAGATCAGTTCGCAGGCGGCGCTGAAGGTCTTCCTCTCCGACCAGGCGCCGGCCGAGGTGCTGCGGGCCACCACGGACGGTGTCGGCAGGGCGGCGCGCGCCTCGTTGGAGCAGCTCGGTTCCATGGCGGGGGAATACACCGATGGCACCGCAAAGTTCGCCGACCGGGCGCTGCCCAACGCACTGGCGATGAAGCTCATCGCGGACATCCAGCGCAGCCTGCGGGACTGGTCGACATGGGTGGCGCGGACGACCGCGGACCTCGATCACGAGGACCGCGAGGCGCGACGTGCGGTGGCGTTGGACATCTTTCGCGTCATCTCGGCGGAATGCGCCGGCCAGACACCCTCGTCATAGTGCCGGGCCGCACGGTCGGGTCATGGCGCAGGCCGTCCGGTCCCGGAGGTGGACCAGACGTCGGATGACGTCGCGGCGGCACCGTCGTCCGGCCGATGCTCGGCCCGGACCGCGTGGCCCAGCAGGTGCGCCGGGAGCGGGCGATTGAACAAATACCCCTGGGCGAGCCCGTGTCCGAGGGTCTGCAGGGCGTTCCACTGCTCGATGGTCTCGACGCCCTCCGCGACCCATTCCAGTCGGAGGGCGTTGGCCAACCAGGTGACAGCCCGCACGATCGCCCGGTTGTCGCTGTTGGTCACCATGCCGGACACGAACGAGCGATCCACCTTGATGTGCGACAACGGAAGCTGTTGGAGATAGGTCAATGACGAGTATCCGGTGCCGAAGTCGTCCAGTGCGATGTGGATGCCGCGTTCGCGCAGCGCGTTGAGCCGGTCCAATGTGGCCGAATCCGCTTCCAGCAGGGCCGATTCCGTCAATTCCAGGGTCAGGGCGGTCGGGGGCAGCCCGGACTCGGCCAATGCCTCCTCGACGATGTCGGTCAGGTCCGCGCGGGCGGCCTGCCGCGCGGCGACGTTGACGGAGACCTGCAGCGGGCGACCGACCTCGGTGCGCACCGCCGCGATGCGGCGGCAGCTCTCGCGCATCACCCAGGCGCCGAGCGGAACGATCAGGCCACTCTGCTCGGCGACATCGATGAACCGGCCCGGCGGCACCACGGTGCCCGCGGTGTCGATCAGCCGCACCAGCGCCTCGAATCCGACCGTCTCGGCGGTGACGCTGTCCACGATGGGCTGGTAGTGCAGTAGGAAGCGTTCCTCGGCCAGCGCATTGCGCAGTGTCGCGTCGGTCCGGCGGTGCTCGACCGCCTGCGCGTGCAGGACCTCGTCATAGACGACCTGGCGGTCCTTGCCGAGTTTCTTGGCCTGGTACATGGCAGTGTCGGCGCGCTGCAGCAGCGCCGAGGGGATGCGAGCGGGGATGCTGCCGTCGCAGATGCCCATGCTGGTGTGGATGTGCACGGGTCCGGTGGAGGTGTCGATCGCTCCGATCAGCGCGGCCTGGATGCGGTCGGCGGTGCCGCGGACGGATGCCCGCAGGGCGATCAGGCGCGGATCCGGCGGCGCGGGCCGGTGCGGGGCGCCGCCGTCGTCGGGCGCAGCAGCGCCGGTCCACGTGGTCGGTCCGCCCCCGGCGCCCGGGCCGCGGGTCGATTCCGGCGGCGCGGAGCGGCAGATGACCACGAACTCGTCGCCGCCGAACCGGCTGATGAAGTCGGCCTCGCTGGTCAGGCTGCGCAGCCGGGTCGCCACCTCGGCGAGCACCTCGTCGCCGATCTCGTGCCCGCGCGTGTCGTTGATCAGCTTGAACCCGTCCAGGTCCATGAAGATCATGGCGCAATCGATGCCCTCGCGTTCGATGCGGTCGAGCTCGCGGACCAGGCCGGACCGGTTGGCCAGGCCGGTCAGCGGGTCGATCTCGGCCTGTTGGCGCAGCGCGCGATCGGCGTCCCGCCGGGCGGTGAGGTCCTCGACCTGGCCGAGCAGCATGGGAGCGTCGGTCGGGCCGTCGATGTGGGTCAGGCTCAGCCGGACATGGATCGCCCTGCCCGTCGCGTGGACGAGCCGGAGGTCGGCCTCCTGCGGCTCGTTGGGCAGCGCGACGGCGGCCGCGCGCAGCGGCCCGATCAGCCGACGGTCGGCCGGGTGGACCAGGCTCCGCGGCGGCAGCGCGAGCAGCGTCCCTCGGGGGTGGCCGGTGAGGTCGCACAGCGCCTGGTTGATGGTGCGAAACCGCCGCTCCTGTCCCAGGATCAGCGCCTTGGCGATGCTGGAGGCGTCGAAGACCCGGCGGAACCGGTGGACCGACCGGGCCAGGTCGTCCCGCTGCGCGCCCCGGGTCAGCAACCCGGCGCAGGCGATGGCGATCAGATCGATCGCCGTGCGGTCGGCGTGGGAGAGCGCGGTGGCCGGCCCGACGGCCAGGGCCGCCGTCGCCCGATCGGCGACGCCGAGCAGCAGGGGAGTGACGAGGATGTCGTGCCCGCGGTGGACCGCCGGATCCGCATCCGCCGCGTCCGCATCCGCCGCGTCGGCGGTCGGCGGCGGGATGTCCGCGAACGTCCACGGCTCGGGCGGAGGTGTGCCCACGACCGCGAGCGGACTGGGCGTCCGGCCGGACCAGTGCAGCACGGCGCCCCAGGTCAGACCGAGCCGGGTGCAGATCGCGGTGAGGATCTCGGCGGCGACGTCGTCGAGGCGTCGCGCCCCGGATGCCAGTCGCACGGCATCGCGCACCCAGGTCAGCGGGTCGCCGCCGGTCGCTGCCCGCCCGTCCGGCTCGGGCCCCGCCCGCCCGTCCGGTTCGGCCCTCGCCCGTCCGTCCGGCTCGGAGGCCTCGCCGTCCGGGTCCACGATCCGTTGCGGCTCGTGGTCCATGAGCAGCGCCTTCCTTGCCTCGATTCGGGTCACACCCGCACGAACGGGCCGTGGGCGATTCGTCGTCAAGTGTAAGCAGAGGACCGTGCTGCCGGCATCGTTCGCCGCGCCCCGCGCATCGGCCGGGTGGTCGGGCCGCGCGCGGCCGGGTCAGACCCACCCCTGCAGCCACCGGGCCACCCGGCCGGCGACGGCGCTCAGCGGGGCCGACCCGGGGAACCACCGTTGCTCGTACTCCCAGCAGACCCAACCGTCATATCGCCTGTCCCGCAACGCTTCCGCCACGGCGGCAAGCGGCAGCACCCCGTCCCCGGGCGGGAGCGGGGCGAGGTCGGTGGCCGAGGCGACGTCCTTGACCTGGACGTAGGCGAGCCGGTCGTGCAGGGCGCGGGCGGTATCGTCCGGCGATTCGCCGCCCCGCCAGGTGTGCAGCACGTCCCAGATCACCCGCACCTGCGGGCAGCGGTCGACGATCCGCCGGACGTCGGTGCCCCGCGGGTGCGAGTCGTGGGTCTCGACGGCCACCGTGACCCCGGTGTCCCGCAGGCCGGCGACGACGGCCGCCAGCCGCCGGGCGGCGGCCGCATCCGATGTGGCGCTGTCGACCTCCGACCTCGTGCGCGCCGGGTCGGACACGTCACCGCCGGGGAACACGCGGAGGAACGGTGCCCCCAGGTCGGCGGCGAGCCGTCCGTGCTCGATCGCGGCGTCGATCACCTCCCCGTCGGGCACGGCGAGGTTCGCGACCCGCACGTAGCTCGCCACGGTCAGCGGCACGATGCCGTGACGGCGCACCGCGGCGGCCGCGTCGCGGCGCCGCCCTGGCGACATGCCGACGTTCACCGGCTCGTCGGGCGCGGCGCGGAGTTCCAGTCCGGCGAATCCGTGGCGGGCCGCGATCGCGGCGGCGTCGCCCGGCTCGAGCCCGGAGCAACCCAGGGTGGAGAACGCGAACCGGGTCATCGCAGCCGGGCCGTCATGCGATGGTGTCCCAGTCGGCCGGATGCACCGGGTGCGCCAGCGGCTCGCCGGCCGCCAACCGCTCGATCTCGGAGACGGCGAGCTCGCCCAACCGGACGATCTCGTTGCCGAGCGCGCCGGCGATGTGCGGGGTGAGCAGCACGTTGGGCAGCGCGAACAGCGGCGAATCCGGTGGCAGCGGTTCCGGGTCGGTGACGTCGAGCACCGCATCGATGCGCCCGGAGACCAGCTCGTCGGTGAGCGCGTCGGTGTCGACCAGCGCGCCGCGCGCCGTGTTGATCAACGTCGCCCCGTCCGGCAGCAGACCCAGCCGGCGACGGTCCAGCAGATGCCGTGTCGCAGGAACGCTCGGGGCATGCAGGGTCACGATCTGGCTGGACGCGAGCGCCGTGTCGAGATCGACCAGGTCCGCGCCGAGCGTCGCCGCCTCCGCGGTCGTGAGAGTGGGGTCGGACAGCAGGATCCGTGCGTCGAGTCGGCCGGCCAGGTCGATCACCCGCCGGCCGATCCGCGAGGCGCCGACGACGCCGATCGTCACCCCGCAGGCGCCCAGCGGCGACAGCGGCAGGTCCCACGCGCCGATCGTGCGATCCTCCCGGTAGGCGTGCACGAATCGGGTGACCCGCTTCGCGGCGAGGACGATGGCGGCGAACGTGAATTCGGCGACCGGCACGGCATTCGCCGCGGCGGCGGACGACACGGCGATCCCGCGATCGAACACCGCGGGGGTGACGAAGTGCTTGACCGAACCGGCCCCGTGCACCACGGCACGCAGCCGGGGCAGCGCCGCCAGCGCGGCCGCATCGAGGGTGGGCACGCCCCATCCGGTGAGCAGGACCTCGGCCCGGCGCACCACGTCCGCGACCGCCGGGTCCCTGATGTCCGTGATGACCGCGTCGCCGTCCAGGATCGCGACCGCGTCCAGCCGGTCGGCGAGGTCCGGGGTGAGTAGCCGATGCCGCGTCCGCTCGTCCATGGCCAGCGCGACATGGAGCCGATCGGCGGGACTCGTCATACCGCGACTGTAACGCGCGGCGCCGCACCCGGCCGCTACCGTGGAGGGATGGGGTCCGGCGACGATGACGAGGCAGCCGGGGCGCTGCCGCGGTTGTGGACGATCGGGCACTCCACGCGCAGCAGCGACGAGACCGTCGGCCTGCTGCGCGAGTTCGCGATCGAGCGGCTGGTCGACGTCCGTTCCATCCGCGGCTCCCGGCACAACCCGCAGTTCGGTGCCGAGGCGATGGAGGCCTGGGTCCCCGCCGCGGGCATCGACTATCGGTGGATCACCGGGCTCGGGGGGCGCCGCCGCCGGCAGGGAGTGGACCCGGAGATCAACGCCGGGTGGACCCACCAGAGCTTCCACAGCTACGCGGACTGGACGATGGGCTCCGAGTTCGCCGACGGCCTGGCGGAACTGACCGGCGCGGCGGACGAGCGTCGCGCCGACGGGGAACGCACGGCCATCATGTGCGCCGAGGCCGTCCCCTGGCGATGCCACCGCAGCCTCATCGCGACGGTGCTCGCACTGCGCGGATGGCAGATCGAGCACATCCTCGGACCCGGCCAGACGATCCGGCACGAGCCCGGCCGGTGGGGGCCCGCGCCGGTGGTCGCCGACGACGGCCTGGTGACCTATCCGCGTCCCGGGGGAGGCGACCGGCCGGGCGCCGGCGACTAGCCGAGCGCGGGCACGTTCGCCAGCGCGGCCGCCAATCGCTCGTCGGACAGCCCCGAGTCGACCATCGTCCCGTTGAGGAACGAGTCGTACGCCGTCAGATCGAGCATGCCGTGCCCGGACAGCGCCGTGACGATGACCTTCTCCTCGCCGCTCTCCTTGCACGCCAGTCCTTCTCGCACCGCGGCCGCGATCGCGTGGGTCGGCTCCGGCCCCGGGACGATGCCCTCCGCGCGCGCGAATTGCACGGCCGCCGCGAAGCACTCGGTCTGGTCGATCGCGACGGCCTCCATCAGCCCGAGCTCGTAGACGTGGCTGATCAGCGGCGCCATGCCGTGGTAACGAAGTCCGCCGGCGTGGATCGGATCGGGGACGAAATCGTGTCCGAGCGTGTGCATCTTCAGAAGCGGCGTCATACCGGCGGTGTCGCCGAAGTCGTAGCGGTACTCGCCGCGGGTGAGCGACGGGCAGGACGCGGGCTCGACGGCGCGGATGACCGGGGACATGCGGCCGGCCAGCTTCTCCCGGATGAACGGGAATGCCAGCCCGCCGAAGTTGGAGCCGCCGCCGGTGCACCCGACGAGCACATCGACATGCGACTCGCCGGCCATCCGGAGCTGCTTGAGCGCCTCCTCGCCGATGATCGTCTGGTGCATCAGCACATGGTTGAGCACCGAGCCCAGCGCGTACTTGGCGTCCGGGTCCTGCGCGGCGACCTCGACCGCCTCCGAGATCGCGATCCCCAGCGAGCCGGGGTGGTCCTCGGGGAACGCCCGGCCGGACTCGGTCAGCCGAGACGGCGAGCGATGCAGAGTACCGCCGAACGTCTCGATCAGGGTCTTGCGACCGGGCTTCGAGTCGTACGAGGCGCCGACCTGCCAGACCTCGCACTCGAGGCCGAACAGTGCACACGCCAGCGCCAACGAGGTCCCCCACTGGCCGGCGCCCGTCTCGGTCGTCAGCCTCTTCACGCCCGCCTTGGCGTTGTAGTAGGCCTGCGGCACGGCCGTGTTCGGCTTGTGCGACCCGGCGGGGGAGACGCCCTCGTACTTGTAGTAGATATGCGCCGGGGTGCCCAGCGCGGCCTCGAGCCGGTGTGCCCGGAACAGCGGCGACGGTCGCCACAGCCGATAGACATCCTGCACCTCGTCAGGAATATCGATGTAGCTCTCGGCCGAGACCTCCTGGGCGATCAGGTCCGCGGGGAACAGCGGCGCCAGGTCGTCCGGCCCGACGGGCTGGTGCGTGCCCGGATGCAGCGGCGGTGGGGGCGGCTCGGGCAGGTCGGGGATGATGTTGTACCACTGCGTGGGCATCTCGGACTCGTCGAGAACATACTTGTGCTGCTGAACTGCCACGGCAACCTCCAGGGGTGGGCAACCAGTCGACGTTGGACCGCGGGCGGCGGGCTCAACCTCCCGCCGGCGACCGGGCGGGTTGCGCTAACGGTAGCCAACGATCGCGGCGGGCGCACCACCATGCGCTCAGCGGTGGCGACGGGCCCATCGCGCGAGCAGCAGCAGCGCCACCATCTCCGTCGCCGCCAGGCCGCGCTCGAGCAGCCCGAGGGGAACCGCCAGCCACCACTGGCCGTGCTGCCCGACGACGATGATCGCGATGACGATGGGCAGGAACCACAGCGGCGAGATCGCTGCCCACACGCGGATCCAGCCGGTCCCGAGAGACCGAACGGCGGGCCCGGAGAGCAGCAACAGGATCGTGGCCGGAAGGCCGAGGAACGCGACCAGGCCGGCGATCCGGTGGACCGTGCCGCCCACGCTCGGGCCGACCGCCCAGTCCGTCTTGGGCACCAGCGCGACGACGATCAACCCGACAACACACAGCGCGCCCAGCGCTGCCGCCACGGCCAGCCGGGCCGAGGGCCGGGAGGGCCCGCCCCTGGCGGATGCCAGCGCCGCGGCCGTGCGCAGTGCCGCGGCCAGGACGGCCGCCGCGCCGCCCGCGACGATGACGACCGCGATCTGGAACGCCCAGGCGTCGGCAGCGAGGCCGTATTCGCTGATGGTCAGCCGCACCGGTGAGATCTGCGCGCCGGCCCCGACGAGGTGCAGCGCTGCGACCAGCGCCGTGCCGGCCATGATCGCCCCCGCCCCGGCCGCTGCCGCGGTGCGGGTGGGCGACAGGACCCGCCGTGGCCGCCGGGTCGGTGCCGTCATGCCGTCGCTTGACCGGGTCACCCGGCCAGCACGGCGCCGAGCCAGTCGTCCTGGAGCGGTACGACGGCGCCGTCCTGCACCACGGTCGGTGTGCCCGGGCGTTCCGAGACCTGCTGCAGCGCAGTGAGGTTGAGTGCGGCCGCCGCCGACGCATCGGTCGAGCCGGCGCCGGCCGCGATCTGCGCGACCGTCGAGTCCGGCGCCCCGAGCTGGCGGGCCAGGTCGGCCAGGTCCGCGTCGCTGAGATCGGTGGCTGCCTTCTCCTCCGGTTGGATCGTGCCGTCGAACAGTGTCGCGTGGTACGCCTCGAACAGTCCGGGCACGTCGCCGGACTCACGGGCCAGCACCAGCATGGCGCCGAACGCGCGGGTGGAATAGTCCCCGGAGGCGGAGTAGGGGTTGAGGAAGTTCATCAGGCGATAGCGCACCGCCAGTGTGCCCGCGTTCACCGCCTGTGCCACGTCGCCGCCGAACCGTGCCTCGAACCGGCCGCACACCGGGCACAGCGAGTCCTCGTACACGTCGATCACGTGCTCCGGGGATCCCACCGCGACGGTGATGATGCCGTCGGCGTCGACGGTCGCAGTGCTCGTCCCGGTCACAGCCACCGGTGCCGTCGGTGCGGCTGTCGTGCTCGATGGCGTGGATCCGGCGGTCGTCGCCGGAGCCGCCGTGTCGGCGGACTGCGTCACACCGGACGTCGTCGTTGCTCCCGCGTCGGAATCCTGCCCTCCGGCGGCGGTGACCGTCACCGTCGCGGTTGCCGTCGCCGTCGTGGTCGTGGTCGCGGTGATCGTGGTCGGGGGCGCACTCGCCGTCCCGGACACCTCGCTGGAGCACGCCGCCGTCACCAGCAGGACACCGGCGGACAGCAGGCCGACAGACGTGGGGGAGCGCACCACCGGATGGTAGCAACGGACCGACGACCGCTGTGGCAGGCTGCAGGCCAAGGACATAGTCGCCGCCGCCCGAGCCGGGCGGGGCGCGACCGGCGCGCCGCGGCGCACGACGACGAGGAGGACCGGGGCAATGACGATCACCAGGGTGGGTGTCATCGGCGGCGGACTGATGGGATCGGGCATCGCCGAGGTCTGCGCGCGCAGTGCCGTCGACGTGCTCGTCGTGGAAGCATCCGCCGAGCAGGCCGTCGCCGCGCGGGAACGGATCGAGAAGTCGGTGCAGCGCGGTGTCGACAAGGGCAAGCTGACCGACGACGACGCCCGGGCCGCGCTCGGTCGGCTGCGCGTCGGCTCCTCGCTGGACGAACTGGCGGACCGGCAGCTGGTGATCGAGGCCGCCACGGAGAACGAGCCGATCAAGCTGGCCCTGTTCGCCGACATCGACCGGATCGTGACCGCGAATGACGCGGTCCTGGCCTCCAACACGTCCTCGCTGCCGATCGCGCGCCTGGCCGCCGCCACCGCCCGCCCCGAGTCCGTGATCGGCATGCACTTCTTCAACCCGGCCACCGTGCAGCGGCTGGTGGAGGTGATCCCGGCGCAGCTCACCTCGGACGCGACCGTGACGACGGTGACCGCGTTCGCCTCCGATCAGCTGGGTAAGACGGTCGTGCGCGCGCCGGACCGGGCCGGGTTCGTCGTCAACGCCCTGCTCGTGCCGTACATGCTCGGTGCGATCCGCATGGTCGAGGCCGGGCACGCCACCGCGGAGGACATCGACAACGGAATGATGCTCGGCTGCGCCCACCCGATGGGGCCGCTCGCGCTGACCGATCTGGT
>CAZIIX010000049.1:0-13300 GCA_964539345.1 uncultured Actinomycetes bacterium
ATGCCCGGCCAGATGAACAGCCACGGCTGGCCGGAGAGCATCGCCGTCTGGTACTGCGAGATGAGCGAGCCGAGCGAGACGTCCGGGAACTGGATGCCGAACCCGAGGAAGGACAGCGCCGCCTCCGCGAGGATGCCGCCGCTCATCACCAGCGTCATATTGACGACGATGACGCCGACCGCGTTCGGCAGGATGTGCTTGAAGATGATGCGCGCGTCCGAGGCGCCGGCGACCTTCGCGGCGTCGACGAACTCGCGTTCTCGGAGGCTGAGGAACTCGGCCCGGACCAGACGCGCCAGGCCGGTCCAGGACAGCAGCCCCAGGCAGATGCCCACCACCAGCACCCCGGTCGCGTGGAACACGAAGCCCAGCACCGCGGTGACCAGGATGATCGGCAGGGTGATCATCAGGTCCGTGAAGCGCATGATGACCGACTCGATCCAACCCCGGTAGTAGCCGGCGACGGCGCCCAGCACGGTCCCGATGACGGTGGTCAGGATGCCCATGATGACGATGACGACCAGCGTCTGCTGGATGCCGCGCATGATGCGCGCGAAGTTGTCGTAGCCGAGCTGGTCCGCGCCGAACGGGAAGTCGCCCAGCGCGAACGACGATCCGCCGAACAGGCCGGGCACGGTCAGCGTGGGGGTCTGGTTCGCCGGCGCGATCAGGGTGACCTTGTAGGACCACTTCCACCAGTGCGGGATCGGCCCCCAGCCGATGGACGTCGCCGAGAGCACCACGATGGCGATCAGCACGATCAGCGAGATCAGCGCGCCGCGGTGGTGCAGGAAGCGGCGCCACACGATCTGCCCCTGGGACAGGCCCTCCACCGCCTTGATGCGGAAGTCGCGCTCCTCGTGGAAGTCCTCGACCGTCAGCGTCCGCGCGGCCAGCTCGTCGTGGCCGGGTGATTCCATCGGAAAGTTCTCGTCTGCCATCACTTCACCCTGATCCTCGGGTCGAGTGCGCCGTACGCGATGTCCGCCAACAGGTTGGCGAGCACCGCGATCAGCGCGGCCACCACGAAGAATGCCATGACGGGGTTCGGATCGGTGTTCTCCAACCCGTTGATGAACAGTAGCCCCATGGCCTTCCACGCGAACACGGTCTCGGTGAGCACGGCGCCGGCGATCAGGCCCGCGACGTCGAACGAGACGACGGTGGCGAGCGGGATGAGCGCGTTGCGGAACGCGTGCCGCATGACGACGGTGCGTTCGGTCAGCCCCTTCGACCGGGCCGTGCGAATGTAGTCCTGGTTGAGCACCTCGAGCATGCTGGCCCGGGCGAACCGCGAGTGCGTCGCCAGTGAGATCAGCATCAGCGTCACCGTGGGCAGCAACAGGTGGGTGAGCACGTCCGTGGTGTGGATCCAGAAGTCACCCTGCAGCATGGGAGTCTCGGGCAGGGTGAGTTTGATCGGTCTCCCGCCGATGGCCGGGTTGGCCATGTAGGAGTGCCAGGCGCGCATCAGCCGGTCGATGAAGATCACGATCGACGTCGTCACCGCGGTGATCGCCCCCGCACGAGCGGACAGCGCCTTGTCGTCGCCGCCGTAGAGGTATCCGATGACGATCCCCACGGCGATCGCGATCGCCAGCAGCATCATCAGCTTCCAGAACGAGAAGCCCTGATAGAAGTAGAACTGCAGCGGGTACCACAGCGCGGCGCCGACGGCGACCGTCGTCATCGAGGTCAGCAATGCCTTGCGATTGCGCAACCCGGCCGTGAGCACCGTGACGCCCAGACCCGCGGCCACCGAGATGATGATGATTGCGACAATGCCCAGGCTCGGGTCGAGCAGCCAGTGCGAGACGGTGATGTAGTACATCAGCGCGAACACGACGACGCCGGTCACGGCGCCGGTCAGCAGCCGACGGTAGAGCTGCCCCCCGAACAGCGAATATCCGATGATGCCCGCCACGACGGCGACGATGATGATCGTTCGCCAGGAGAATGCGCCCCGATCGTCCTGCAGGAAGTCGTTGAACTTGATGCCCAACCCGTCCTTGAGGATGATGCCGAACCAGAAGACCGGCAGGGAGAAGAACAGGAACGCCAGGAAGGTGACGGTGTAATCCAGGCCGGAATACTGCCGGAGCGCGGTGATCACGCCGATGGAGATGCCGATCAGGATGGCGGCCACGGTGGCAGCGGAGATCAGCCGGAGCGAGATCAGCAGCGCGTTGGACAGGTCCGCGTTGACCGAGGTGCCCAGCACCGATTTGCCGAAGTCGCACTGGCCGATGAAGCAGCCCAGCACGCCCTTGAGCCACAACCAGAACCGGACGATGAACGACTGGTCGAGGTTGAGCGCCTTGGTGATCCCGATGATCGCCTGCTGGCGGGCCTCGACCTGTTGGATCTGCATCGCCCGGGCGAGGGGGTCCCCGGCGTGCGAGACCAGGAAGAACGCGATGAAGGAGGCGCCCAGAACGATGAAGAACGCCGCGACGATCCGCCGCACAATATAAGTCAACACGCTGCCGCAACACTCCTTTAGGGCCGCTCCAGCATTAGGAAGAACCTACCGTCTCACCACGCGGTGTGCATCCGCACGCCGCACGGTCAGACGGTGTCCCAGCCCAACGATGCCGGGTCCGTGAGGCACGGACCCGGCATCGAGTCTGGGTCACTGAGCAGTGGGCCGATACGCCGCAGCCGTCGGCTGCGGCGTATCAGACCGTCCGTCGGCGGGTCAGCCGGCGGCCTTCCACTCCCAGAGGTTCCACAGGAACGTCGGGCTCAGCGGTGCGTCGCCCACGCCTGTGACGGTGTTGGAGTTGTATCCGACGATGTCCGGGTACTGGTAGAGCAGCGTCCCGAAGCCGTTGGCCCAGAGCTGTTTCTCCGTCTCCAGCATGTCCTGGAACTGCTTGTCCGGATCCTTCTGCGTGTTCAGATCCTGCATCGTCTGGTTGACGGTGTCGTTGTTGAAGTGACCGAAGTTGTTGATGCCCCACTTCGTGCCCAGGTCCTTGTCCTCGCCCAGGTAGTTCGGCGGGTTCTGGCCGACACCGGTGGACGTGGCCTGCCAGGCGAACAGCGACGCGTCGTAGAGCTTGTTGTTGCTCAGCATGCTGCCCCAGTTGGTGTTCTTACCGTCCTCGACCTTGAATCCGGCCTTGGCCGCCGACGCGGCGATCAACTGATACTCCTGCGCACGACGGTCGTTCTTGTCGGCGTAGAGCATGCGCACGTCGATCGGCGTCTTCACGCCGGCCTGCTCGAGCAGGTCCTTGGCCTTCGCGATGGCATCGTCGCTGCCGGCATTCGCCCAGGCGTCCGAACCGTTCTCCGCGACCATCTTGTCGTATCCGGGCTGACCGGGGAACAACATGAACGACTGCCGCAGCTGCACGTCCGGGTTCAGCGGCTTGATGATGTTGTCGATGATGGCCTGGCGCGGGATGGTGTGCAGGAAGGCCAGGCGCACTGCCTTCGCCTTGTCCGCGTCACCGCCGTAGCTGGCCGGATCGAACGGGCCGCCGTTGTCGAAGACCAGATCGACGTGCTCGTAGGTCGCACCGTCGATGGCGATGGTCTTGATGCCCTGGTCCTGGAGCTTGTCCAGGCTGGTCTTGACGTCCGCGGTGGCCTGCGGGTTGATGATGTCCAGGTCACCGTTCTGCAGCGACTGCACCGCACCGGTCGGGTTCGGTGCGTAGGTCCAGATGATCGTCTTCACCTGCGGCTTCGGGCCCCAGTTGTAGTCCGGGTTCGCCTCGAAGGTCATGTAGGTGTCCTTCTTCCAATCGGTGAGGGTGTACGCACCGTTGGAGACGTAGAGCGCCGGGTCGTCGGGCATCTGGGTGGTGTCAAAGCCGGTGTTCCAGAAGTCCGCGATCGCCTTGAGCTGCTTGGTCTGGTCCGCCGGAGCGTCCTTGACCTTGCCGAGGGTCTCCTCGAACAGCTTGACCATGTCCTTCGTGGCGGTCGCTGCGTCGTCCTCGCCGAGTGCCTCCATGGCCACCACGTGCGCGGGAACACCGATGCCGAGGTTCACGTCGTAGTCGACGTAGAACTTCGAGTAGGTGAACGTGATGGACGACCCGTCGTCACTGATCTTCGGGAAGTCGGTGATCAGCGCCGATCCCGGGCTGGAGGAATCGAATGCGATCCCCTTACTCGGCTTGAGGTTGCCCTCGTCGTCGTACTCCGCCTCGGTCGTGTTGTACAGGCCGGAGGACGACGCCCAGCTCAGCAGAATGTCGGCGGCGGTCACCGGAACGCCGTCCGACCACTGGACGCCGTCATTGATCTTGTAGGTGACGGTCAGCGGGTCGAGCGAATCCAGCGTGCAGGTGCCGAAGCTGTCGTTGTTGACCAGCTCGTTCTTGTCGTTGTAGTAGAACAGCCCCGGGCCGTTCATGATGTACAGCGGGTCGGCGTTGTAGGTCGAGTTGCCGTGGCCGGTGTTGGCGTTCAGCGAGTACGCGAGCTCGTTGAAGCCGGCCTTGACGGTGCCGCTCGGCTCGCCGGAGGGCTGATCGTAGGGACCGTGTGGGGTGCCGCAGGCGGAGCCGCCGACCTCGCCGGCCGCCGCGGAGGGTGCTTCGGAGCCACCGGACTCGGTCGGCTCCTGCGACTCGGACGACTCGCCACCCTCGGACGGGGTGCCGCTGCCCTCCTCGGTCTGGCTCTGGCTCGTCTCGGGCGGGGCGGACGAGTTCTCGTCATTCTGTCCCGGCGAACTACCACAGGCAGCAAGCACCATTGCTGCTGTCGCAACGATGGCGGCAGCAGCCACCACACGCGTTCTTCTCATCGATGACCCTCCTCGGGTTCGAGCGACCGCCCTACCTCAAGTCCCCTTCGACCTCAGGCACAGGTGAGCCCAGGGTGCGGCCCACCGGACGTATCCAGTGGAGCCACTGTAGATCAAGCTCTCACATCGTGGGCTATCGGCGGGGCCTTTTCGTAATCAAAGAGTGACCAAGCGTGAGCGCACCCTGCGGACGGTCACGCCGACGAGCGTGAGCGCCTCTTGGCGCGCTCCGACGCCCCCAGCAGGGACTTGCGGATCCGCGCGTGGGTCGGGGTCACTTCCACGCACTCGTCGTCGGCGCAGAATTCCAGTGCCTCCTCCAGGCTGAGCGCGCGCGGCGGCACCAAATGGACCAACTCGTCACCGGTGGACGAGCGCATGTTCGTGAGCTTCTTCTCCTTGGTGATGTTCACGTCCATGTCGTCGGTGCGCGAGTTCTCGCCGACGATCATGCCCTCGTAGACCTCGGTCGTCGGAGGCACGAACAGGGTGCCGCGCTCCTGCAGGTTGAACATGGCGTATGGCGTCGCCTTGCCCGCCCGGTCCGCCACCAGCGATCCCGTCGGCCGCGAGCGCATCGGCCCGACCCAGGGGCGGTAGCCGTCGAAGACGTGGTGGGCGATGCCGGTGCCGCGGGTGTCGGTGAGGAACTGGGTGCGGAACCCGATGAGCCCGCGGGACGGCACGGTGAACTCCATCCGCACCCAGCCGGTGCCGTGGTTGGTCATCTGCTCCATGCGGCCCTTGCGCACGGCCAGCAGCTGTGTCACCGCGCCGAGGAACTCCTCCGGCACGTCCACCGTCAGCCGCTCGAACGGCTCGGACCGGACGCCGTCGATGGTCCTGGTCACCACCTGCGGTTTGCCGACGGTGAGCTCGAAGCCCTCCCGTCGCATCGTCTCCACCAGGATGGCCAGCGCCAGCTCCCCGCGGCCCTGCACCTCCCAGGTGTCCGGCCGTTCGGTGGGCAGCACCCGCAGCGAGACGTTGCCGATCAGTTCGGCGTCCAGCCGGCCCTTGACCAGGCGCGCGGTCAGCTTGGAGCCGCCGTCCCGGCCCGCGAGCGGGGAGGTGTTGATGCCGATCGTCATCGACAGCGCCGGTTCGTCCACCGCGATCGGCGGGATCGCCCGCGGATCCTCCGGGTCGGCCAGTGTCTCCCCGATGGTGACGTCGTCGATGCCGGCGACCGCGATGAGATCGCCGGGCCCGGCGCTGGGCACCGACACCCGGTCGAGCGCCTCGGTCATCAGCAGTTCGGAGATGCGGGTGCGCACCACCGAGCCGTCCTGGCGGCACCAGGCGACCTGTTGACCCTTGGAGATCGTCCCCTGATGCACCCGGCACAGTGCGATGCGGCCCAGGAACGGGGACGCGTCGATGTTGGTCACCTGCGCCTGCAGCGGTGCGTCCTCGACGTAGTCCGGCGCCGGCACGGTGCGCATCAGCGTGTCGAACAGCGGGTCGAGGTTCTCGCTGTCCGGCAGCTGCCCGTCGGCGGGTTTGCTCAGGCTGGCGCGTCCGGCCTTGGCCGAGCAGTACACGATGGGGAACTCGATCTGCTCGTCGTCGGCGTCCAGATCCAGGAACAGCCCATAGGTCTCGTCGATGACCTCGTCGATGCGGGCGTCGGCGCGGTCCACCTTGTTGATGACGAGGACCACCGGCAGCCGCGCCTCGAGCGTCTTGCGGAGCACGAACCGGGTCTGCGGCAACGGACCCTCCGAGGCGTCGACGAGCAGGATGACGCCGTCCACCATCAGCAGCGCGCGTTCCACCTCGCCGCCGAAGTCGGCGTGCCCGGGGGTGTCCACGATGTTGATCACCGTGGCGCCGGACTCGGTCTCGCGATGCACCGCCGTGTTCTTGGCGAGGATCGTGATGCCCTTCTCCCGCTCCAGGTCGCCGGAGTCCATGACGCGCTCGGCGACGTCCTGGTGACTGCCGAACGCGCCGGACTGCCAGAGCATGGCATCGACGAGGGTGGTCTTGCCGTGATCGACGTGCGCGACAATGGCCACGTTGCGAAGATCGTCGCGCGTGGGCACGAGCGGGTACCTCATTTCATAGGCGGATGGTCCTCGACGGGCATCCCGGTGGACGCGCCGCGCCGGACGGATGGTCGGACAGCGCCCGGCGTGCGGCACGCCGGCAACCGAACCGGTCAAGTGTAGTCCCTGGCCGGCCGCCGACGCGCGGGAACGGCGGCGCAGTGGTCACCGCCGATCAGCCCGGGACGGTCACCGGGCGCCGATCAGCACCGCCTCGGCGGGATCCCACCGCAGCCGCACGCGATGACCGATCTCGATCGGCATGCCCGACGGGGCGACGGCCGAAACCTCCGTCATACCCGGGGAATCGTCGGCGAGGGAGGCGTCGGTCAGCCGGACCGTCAGCCGCTGTTCGTCCACGCCCGGGACCAGGGCGAGCACCTCGGCGGCGATCGATCCGGCCCGGTCCACCAGGAGCGCGCGGGGCCGCAGCCCGACCCGGTCGGCCGATCCGGGCAGGGAGCCGAGCGGGGTGTGGGTCGTCCAGCCCCCGCCGGCGTCACGATGCGGTTCGGCGTCGAGAACCGTGCTGCAGCCGAGGAATTCCGCCGTCCAGTCGTCGACGGGCGTGTCCCACACCGCGCGCGGCGGTCCGCTCTGCACGATCCTCCCGTGCCGCATCACCGCCACCGTGTCGGCCACGGCGAACGCCTCCGCATGGTCGTGCGTGACGAACAGCGCCGTGCTCCGCGTGGTGGTCAGGATGGTGCGCAGGTCGGCCAGCAGGCTCTCCCGGAGGGCGCGGTCGAGCGCGGCCAGCGGCTCGTCCAGCAGCAGCAGCCGCGGCCGGGGCGCCAGGGCGCGGGCCAGCGCCACCCGCTGCGCCTCTCCCCCGGAGAGCGTGTCGACGCGCCGCCGCTGGTAGCCGCCCAGTCCCACGAGGTCCAGCAGTTCGTCGACCCGCTGCTCGGCGTCGTGCTGACGGCTGATGCCGTACCCGACATTGCCGGCCACGGTGCGATGCGGAAACAGCACACCGTCCTGGAACATCAGGCCGAACCCGCGGCGGTGCACCGGAACGCGAGCGAGATCGACGCCGTCCCAAGCGATGTCGCCGCGAGCGGACGGCTCCAACCCGGCGATCGCCCGCAGCAGCGTCGATTTTCCGCAGCCGGACGGCCCGAGCAGCACGACGACGGACCCGTCCGGCACGGTCAGGCTGACGCCGTCGACCGCGGCGAGCGCGCCGAAGGTGACCCGCAGGTCGCGAACCGAGAGCATCAGAAACCACCTATTCCGGCGCCGTCCCGGCCGCGGCCGACCGCCAGGTCGACGAGCAGCACCACCACGGCGCATGTGAGGGCGAGGATGACGGCGGCCGCCAGCGCCATGCCACTGTTGACCGGGCCCGGCCGGGTGATCAGCCGGCCGATGATGACGGGCAGCGTGACGGTCTCCGGGCGCGCAACGAACGTCGTCGCACCGAACTCGCCGAACCCGGTGGCGAGGGCGAACGCGCACGCCCCGGCCAGCGCCCGGGACATGATCGGCAGATCGACGCTCGCCCAGACCCGCACCGGACCCGCGCCGAGGATGGCGGCGGCCTGGCGCAGCCGCTCGTCGGCCGCGCGGAGCACCGGCAGCACCATGCGCACCACCAACGGAGTGGCCACCATCGCCTGCGCCAGGGGAACCAGCATGCTGGACGATCGGAAGTCCAGCGGTGGCCGGTCGAGGGCGATGAGGAAACCGAAGCCGAGCGTCACCGCGCTCACCCCGAGCGGCAGCATCATCACCCCGTCGAGCAGCCCGGTCGCGCGGCGGGCCAGGCGGCCGACGGGGCGGCGCGCCAGCACCAGCGACAGCAGCACGCCCACCGCCGTGGACAGCGCGGCGGCAATCACCGCCGAGCGGAGCGAATTGGCCAGGGCGGTGGTGCCGGAGACGAGCAGCACATTGTTCTCCCCCACCGTCGCCAGGCTCCGAAAGTTGTCGAACCCCCATCCGTCCGCGGTGGCCAGCGAGCGCACGACGAGCACCGCCATGGGCAGGGCGATCAGCGCGCCGGCGACGGCCGCCATCGCGACGACGGGGGCGTCGCGGATCGTCAGGTGCCGGGTGCCGGAGGTGGCGCCGCGCAGCCGCAGGGTCGCTTCGGTGCGGCGGCGCATCATCGCGGCGACGGCCAGCACTGCCGCGACCAGCACGATCTGCAGGATGGACAGGACGGCGGCGGTGCGCAGATCCCCGACCTGCGCGGTCTGCCGATAGATCTCCGTCTCGATGGTGCCCAGCCGGCCCTGCCCCATCACCAGGATGATGCCGAAACTGGTGGCGCAGAACAGGAACACCATCACCGCGGCGGAGGCGATCGCCGGGGCGAGCGCCGGCAGGGTGATGGTGAGGAACGCCCGGACGGGTCCGGCGCCGAGGCTCCGGGCGGCCTCGGCCGGCCGGGTGTCCAGGTGCGCCCAGGTCGCGCCCACGGTGCGGACGACGACGGTGTAGTTGAAGAACACGTGCGCGGCGAGGATGGACCACACCGTGCCGTCCCAACCCCACGACCCGAGCCAGCCCTCGGGGGCGAACAGCGTGCGGAACGCCAGCCCCACCACGACGGTCGGCAGCACGAACGGGACGGTCGCGAGGGCGCGGGCGATACCCCGGCCGGGGAACGTCCGCCGGTACAGCAGGTGGGCGCCGGGTAGGCCCAGGGCCAGGGCCAGCACCGCGGATGCCGCGGCCTGCCCGACGGTGAAGCCCAGGATGCCGATCATCCTGCTGCGGCTGAGCACCTCACCGAACGCGCCGAGATCCCACCCGGCGGGTCCGACCAGGCCGCGCCCGATGATGGTCGCCACCGGGTAGCAGAAGAACAGCAGCAGGACGACCGCCGGGACCAGTCCGGCGAGCAGCAACCCGCCGCGGCGGGCCGCGCGGGCAGCGCGGTCCGCCGCCGCGGAGCGGTCGTTCCAGGGCGCGGGCACCGGCCGGGTGGGGTCCTCGCGTGCGGGCCGCCGCGTGGACAGCGTGCTCATCGCACTAGCCCTGCACGATGTCCGACCAGGCGCTGATCCACTGCTCGCGATTCGCCTCGATGTCCGCCGGGGCCACCGATGCCGGATCCTTGGCTACCGGGGCGAACGTCGCCCAGTCGCTCGGCAACGTCACCGACTGGTCGACCGGGTACATCCACATCTGGTCCGGGATCTGCTGTTGGAACTCGGGCGACAGGAGGAAGTCGATCACCTTCTCCGCCGCGTCGGCGTGCTCAGTTCCGGTCAGCACACCGGCATACTCCACCTGCCGGAAACAGGTGTCCAGCAGGGCACCGGTCGGGGCCTCGGTGGCTCCGTCCGGGACCTCCGAGGGCGGTGACGACGCGTACGAGGTCACCAGCGGGCGGTCGCCCTTGCCGGACGAGCCGGAGAAGTCGACGGTGTAGGCGTCCGTCCACCCGGCATCGATCTTGACACCGTTGTCCTTCAACGACTTCCAGTAGTCCTTCCACCCGTCCGGGCCGAAGTGCGCGATCGTCGCGAGGAGGAAGGCCAGGCCGGGCGAGGACGTCGCAGCGTCCTCGGTCACGAACATGTCGCGGTACTCCGGCTTCGCGAGGTCCTCCAGGGTGCGGGGTTCGGCGAGGTCGTGCTTGGTGAAGTATTCGTGGTCGACGTTGACGCAGACATCGCCGAAATCGACGGCGGTGAGCCGGTTGTCGTCACCGATCGCGTAGGTGGAAGAGCCCTTCGACGCGAGCGGCGACGTGTACGGCTGGACGATTCCCGCGTCCAGCGCCTTCGAGGCGAACGTGTTGTCGATGCCGAAAACGACGTCGCCCAAAGGGTTCTCCTTGGTGAGGATCAGCTTGCTGAGCATCGCGCCGGCGTCGCCCTGGGCGAGGATGTTCACGGTGATCCCGGACGAGTCCTCGAACGCGGACAGCACGTCCTTGTCGACGTTGAACGAGTCGTGCGTGATGAGCGTGACCGTCGCGGGACCGGCGGGCTCGGAGGCATCGCCGCTCGCGCCGGACGGTCCGGAGCCGCCGGCGGGCGTGGAGGCCCCGGCCGGCTCGGAGGCGCCGCCGCTCGCCTCGGCCGGGCCGGAGCTGCCGGCGGGCGCGGTGCCGGACGGGTCGGCGGAACCCTCGGAGCCGGCGCTTCCGCAGGCGGCCACCGTCATGGCGAGAACGACCGCCATGGCAGCGCCGCGCAGCGCTCTGATACGACGTTCCGCACGCGGACGTCGCTTGCTGGGGTGGGTCCTGATCTGCATTCGGTGCCCCTTTGTCTCGGGCACGGGCTCTGAAGTGAGAGGACGTCCCTTCGCCGGCATAACCCGGAGCAGGTTCGACGGTCAGGGGCTCCGTGCCCCTCTCTCAGTCCGGCGCACCGGACTCCCGTGTCACTGCCTAGTGTACGGCACTCGACTCCGCGGATTCCGGGGATCGCGGCAGCGCGTCCTCCGTCGGTTCGTCGGGGATGGAGTCGTCGGCGGCGTCGTGCTGCTCGGCCGCCTCTTCTTCGACACCGTCCTCGACGCGGTCCTCGACGCGGTCGGTACCGTCCGGGACGAGCGCGATGAGCGTGCCGGAGTCGACGGGCAGCTTGATGCGCCGGTTGGCGACCTCGACGGTGCCCGGGCTGCGCTGCACGAACATGACGACGGCCTCCTCGGTGTACCGGGCATAGAAGTCGTCCAAGGTGAATTCCGGCGCCAGATCGATCCGGCTCACCGTCCACCCCGCGACGATCCGGTCGGCCATCTCCGCGCGCGAGACCCACGGGGAGAAGGCGAATCGCGCGGACAGGTGGCGGGCGGTGTCCGTCCGTTCGCCGTCCGTTCCGGTGGCGTAGTCGTCCCGCCGCAGCTGGTAGGTGTTCGCCCCGCCGAAGACCCGCGCGAACTGACGTGCAGCGGTCGCGTTGACCTCGTCCTCCGGCGTGCATGCGATGAAGTAGCCGATGCCGGACAGGTCCATGTCCTTGACGGCGAACTCGCTGAGGATGTTCGCCGTCACGGTGGCCAGCCCGGCCCGCCGCGCCGGCGAGAGCGTCGCGCTGTTGCGCGCCACGATCAGCACCGGCACACCGGTCTCCCGCAGGATGACCGCGGCGTCCACCACCCAGGTCTGCACGCCGGCGAACAGCACGCCTTGTGGGTTCGCCGAGGCGAGGCCGAGTCGTTCGGCGAAGTGATTGACCCCGATGCCGTAGATCGCCACGGTCAGCACGATGACGATGAAGACCAGCGGCACCATCTTCTCGGCCTGTGTCGCGAGGCCGGCGAGGTCGTGCGATTGCGCCAGCAGTGCGTCGCGCCGGGAACCGGTGGCGTTCTTGGCGTTCTCGGACAGCGCGCTGGCCGCCTGGCCGAACCCGAGCGCGAAGATGCTCGTCACGGCGGCGGCCACGACCCCGCGCGGCGCCATTCCGGCCAGCAGCGTGCGCTCGCGGCGGCTCACCTTGGTGCCCCACAGTCCGACCAGGATGCTCACCGGGCGCACCAGTAGCACCAGGGCCGCCAGGAACAGCAGCGCCGTCGGCAGCACGTCCAGTAGCTGCGCCGGAGTCACCCGCCCGGCGAGCACCACGAACAGCGCACCGACGAACAGCACCTGCAGGTGCTCGGAGAACTCCGCGACGTGCTCGAGCGGGAGCCGCGGCCGGTTGCCCAGGAAGATGCCGAGCAGGGTGACGGTGAGCAGCCCGCTCTCCGGCTGCAGCACGTTGGACAGCACGAGCGCCCCGATCGCCGCCGCCAGGAACACCACGCCGTGCAGGAAGTCCGGGATCGCGCGGTGCCGCATCAGCGTGGCCAGCAGCGCCCCCAGGACGAACGCGATGACCACGGCGATGACGATGGTCTTGCCGAGCGCCATCAACACCGATGTCAGCGCCTGCCCGGGTTCGCCGGCGACGACGGCCTGGAAGACCAGCAGGGCGAGCACGGCGCCGATCGGGTCGACCACGATGCCCTCCCAGCGCAGCAGGGACGACACGCGGCGGGTGGGCCGCAGGGAGCGCAGGATCGGGTTGATGACGGTCGGCCCGGTCACCACGAGGATGGCGCCGATCAGCAGCGCGACGCGTTTGTCGAAGCCGAGTGCCCAGGCCGTCGCGGTGATCATCGCCCAGGCGATCAACACGGTCACGGTGATCAACCGGAAGACCGGTCTGCCCAGCCCACGGGCCTGTTGCACGCGCAGCGACATGCTGCCCTCGAACAGGATGACGCCGACCAGCAGACTGACCCCGTCGAACAGGATCTGGTGGCCCAGCACGTCCTCGGCCCGCACCACCTGGCCGATCCCGAAGCCGACCACCAGCAGCAGCAGGATGGACGGGACGCGCAGCCGCCAGGCGATCCACTGGCAGATGACGCTGATCGCGATGACCACCGCGATGTAGGTGGCCGGTGTCATCGAACTGATGGCATCGACCACCGCTGCGGCGTCCGTGGGATGCCCGGCCGCGGCGGCCGTGGTGCTCGTCATCGGGGCGAACATCCGGCCCACGATTCCATCCGGACCGGCGTC
>CAZIIX010000050.1:0-3999 GCA_964539345.1 uncultured Actinomycetes bacterium
ATGGCACAGATCTCCGATCCCAAGACGATGCGGGCGCTGGCCCACCCGCTGCGCATCCAGCTCCTGGAGATGCTCGTCGCGCGCGGCCGGGCCACCGCCACCGAACTCGCCGCCGCGGTGGACGAGAGTCCGGCGAACTGCTCGTTCCACCTGCGCAAGCTCGCCGAGTTCGGCTACATCGAGCGGGCCGACGACGCGACCGGGCGGGAGAAGCCATGGCGCGTCATCGATCCCGAGCAGGACTTCACCGCGGACGAGCACGACCCGGAGGCCGTGCGTGCCTCGACAGCGGTGGGATCGGCGATCCGGGAATGGGAGGTCGCCCGGCTGCGTGCCGCAGAGGGCCGGCCCAACCCGCCGCGGTGGCGCGGGGCGACGTTCCAGCGCGGCGCGACGATGATCGTCACTCCGGAGGAGGCGCGGGAGATCTCCGAGGGACTGACCCGGCTGCTGGCGCCGTACCACGAGAGATTGACCGACCCGTCTCGCCGTCCGCCGGGGGTCGGCGCGATCCGGCTGTTCGCGGCCACCACCTTCCTGCCCGAGTACCAGGAGACGCTGGACGCCCAGGCCGCGATCCGCGACGAGGGCCCGGGTGACGACACCGCGGGTGCGGACCGGTCATGACCGCGCTGCTCCGGTTGGCGGCGTTCCGACGGCTGGCCATCGCCTGGACCATCGGCAATTTCGCCGACAGCGCCCTGTTCCTCACGCTCGCCATCTGGGCGAAGGACCTGACCGGATCGAGCGGCTCCGCCGGCCTGGTCTTCCTCTGCCTCGGCCTGCCCATGCTGGCCGCCCCGCTGTTCGGCCTGATCGCCGACCGCGTCCGTCGCCGTCCGCTGCTGATCACCGGCAACCTGCTCGCCGCGGTCAGTGTGCTCGGCCTGCTCGCCGTCGACCGGCCGGGCGACATCGTCATCCTGTACGCCGTGACCGTGGTCTACGGGGCGCTCGGCAGCCTGAACGCGTCGGCCCAATCGGGGCTGCTGCGCACCATGCTCGCCGACGATCAGCTCGGCCCCGCCAATGCGCTGTTCTCCACCGTCGACCAGGGGCTGCGCATCCTCACCCCGCTGGTCGGCGCCGGGCTGTACGCGATGTGGGGCGGGCCGGCGCTGGCCGTCGGGACGGCCGTGCTGCTGGTGGTCACCGCCGGCGGGCTCGCCCTGGTGCGCGTGCTCGAGCCGCGGCCGGAGCGCAGCGACGCCTCCGACGCCGGATGGTCCGCGCTGCTGGCCGGTTTCGCGTTCGTCTGGCGGATGCGCGAACTGCGGAACATCGTCATCGGCCTGGCGATCGCGCTGTCCGTGGTGGGGGTGTTCGACTCGCTGCTGTTCGCCGTCGTCGAGCACGGCCTGCACCGGCCGCCGGAGTTCTTCGGGGTGTTGATGTCCGCGCAGGGGGCCGGCTCGATCCTCGGCGGGCTGACCGCGGTGCGGCTGATGAACGCGGTCGGCGCCACCCGGGCGGTGTCCATCGGGCTGCTGCTGATGTCCGCCGGCACGGTGCCGTTCCTCAGCGGGCAACCCGTGCTGGTGCTGGTCGGCATGGTGGCCGCCGGGGTGGCGATCCCGTGGGCGTTCGTGGCGATGGCCACCACCCGGCAACGCCTCACCCCGAACGCGCTGCAGGGGCGCACCGCCTCGGCGACCGGGCTGTCGCTGCAGGTGCCGCAGCTGGCCTCCACCGGGGTGGGAGCCGCCCTGGTGACCGTGGTCGACTACCGGTTGCTCACCGTGGTGGCGGCGGTGGTCATCGCGCTCGGCGGGCTCTGGCTCGTCACCCGCGTCACCGCGCGGCGGACGCCCGCGGCAGCGGTGGGCAGCGCCGCGCCGGTCGACGGTTCGTCAGTCGTCGGACCCGTCGGCGACCCAGACGGCCACGTCCGCCGGGAGGATCCCGTCGCCGGGTAGCTCCTCGGAGGCGAGCAACACCGTGCCGGACGGCAGGGGCACCTCGTGGTTGGCCATGTTGATCATGACGGTGACGTCGCCGTTGCGGTAGGACACCACGCGCCCCCCGGGGTGCGTGAGCCACTCGAGGCCGCCGGCGCCGAGCGCGAACTTCCGGCGCAGCCGCAGCGCCGTCCGGTACATCTCCAGCGTCGATGCCGGGTCGCCCTGCTGCCGGTCGCGGGCCAGCGCCCGGAACGAGTCCGGTTGCGGCAGCCAGGTGTTGCCGGTCGGCGAGAAGCCCAGCGCGGGGGCGTCCGCCTCCCAGGGGATCGGCACCCGGCAGCCGTCCCGGCCGCGCACCGTGTGGCCGGATCGCTCCCAGGTCGGATCCTGCCGGTACTCGTTGGGCATCGTGGTGTGCTCGGGCAGCCCGAGCTCCTCGCCCTGGTAGAGGTAGGCCGAGCCGGGCAGCCCCAGCATGGTCAGCGTCGCCGCACGCGCCCGCCGCAGCCCGAGAGCCGCGTCAGGCTGCGGGTCGCTGGCGCCGATACCGTTGGGGCGCTTGCCGTCCGGCAGTCCGAGGCGGGAGGCATGGCGAACGACGTCATGGTTGGACAGCACCCACGTCGTGGCCGCGTTCACCCGGTTGTTCAACTGCAGCGAGCGGGTGATGACGTCCTGCAGGATGGGCCCGTACCACGGCGTCTCCAGGTACTGGAAGTTGAACGCCTGGTGCATCTCGTCGCGGCGGACGTAGTTGGCCACCCGGGACAGCGGCTGCACCCAGGCCTCGGCCACCAGGATGCGGTCCGGCGAATACTCGTCCAGGATGGTGCGCCACCGGCGGTAGATCTCGTGCACCCCGTTCTGGTCCCACATCGGGCCCATCTGCCCCTCGGCCGGAGCTGCCTCCGGTCCGGCGCCGTCCAAGTGGTCCCGGGCGTCCTTGGCCGTCGGCGGGGCGAACCCCATCGCGCCGAGTGCCGGGTCGACGTCGTAGTCCGGCAGCCCGGCGGCCTTGACCAGCCCGTGCGCCACATCGACCCGGAAGCCGTCCACGCCGCGGTCGGCCCAGAACCGCAGCACCGCATCGAATTCCGCGCGCACCTCGGGGTTGTCCCAGTTGAAGTCCGGCTGACCGGGGTCGAACAGGTGCAGGTACCACTGGCCCGCGGTGCCGTCCGCCTCGGTGACCCGCGACCACGCCGGCCCGCCGAACACCGACTGCCAGTTGTTCGGCGGCAGCTCACCGGCCGGCCCGCGCCCGTCCCGGAAGTGGTACCGGTCGCGCTCCGGCGATCCGGGCGGCGAGGCGAGGGCCTGCTGGAACCACGGGTGCTCGCTGGACGAGTGGTTCGGAACCAGGTCGACGATCACCTTCAGCCCCAGCCGGTGGGCGTGCGCGAGCAGCGCGTCGAAGTCCTCCAGGGTGCCGAAAAGTGGGTCCACGTCGCGATAGTCGGCCACGTCGTACCCGGCGTCGGCCTGCGGCGAGACGTAGAACGGGGACAGCCAGACCGCGTCGGCACCGAGCTCGACCAGGGCGGGCAGCCGCGCGTCGATGCCGGGCAGGTCGCCGATCCCGTCACCGTTGCCGTCGGCGAACGAGCGCGGATAGATCTGGTAGACGACCGCGTCGCGCCACCAGTCGTGTGACGGGTCGCCGGGGCCCTCGGTGGTCAGCGCCGGGGACGGGTGCGGGGCCGTGGCGGGGGTACTCATCTGCGGGGACTCTCCCTGGGTCGGGGTCTCATGCCGGTGACGACCTTACTCAGTCGGATCGGGCCTACCCGCGGCGCCGCCGGATTGCCGTTGACGTGTCCGTCTTGTGGCGTACGGTCGGGTTATGCGCAGGTGGCATGTGCTGATCGAGCCCACCGTTCCCATCTTGCTGCTGGCCAGCATCGTCCATGTGGTGCGGCAGAACTTCGTCGACCTGGCCGTGTTCGGCGGCACCGCGGTGCTGATCATCGTCGACGCCTGGCGGCAGGGCCGTGCACCGCGCCGGTCGCGGCCGGCCGCGTCCGGGAATGCCGGCGCGGCTGGTGGAGGCGGTGGGTCCGGGGGAGACGGTCGGCGTACGGATGACGGTGGGTCCGGG
>CAZIIX010000050.1:4099-13285 GCA_964539345.1 uncultured Actinomycetes bacterium
CGGGGCCGGCGCGGTTCCCGCGGCTCGGCGCGACGCTACCGACGCCCGGGCCGCGGCGCGCGGCTGGCCGGTGTGGGCGATCATCGGCGTGCTCGCGTGCCTGTGGGAGCTGACTGCATTCTCCTTCCAGCAGGCGGACCCGGCCGCGGAGACCGCGCACCCGACGGTCAGCGACCTGGTGGAACCGCTGCTGGTGCCGTGGGTCGGGCGGCTGATCTTCACGTTGCTCTGGGGCGCTGCCGGGGTGTGGCTCATCCGGAACCTCCTCGCGCACGGTGCCGGGCCCAGCGGCAGGCGCGGCGCTGTGTCTCCCGCGCCGGTGGATGCTGCGGGGCGCGCCGAGACCGACGGGGACGCCGATGGTGTCGAGTCAGGGGATGCCGAGCGTCGGGCGCGCCCGCCCAGGCTCCCACGGCGCGCGGAGGGGGCCCCGCGATGAGGGTGCTGACCATCGCCGTATTCGTCGCGTTCGCGGTCGCGCTGGTGTGCCTGGAACTGCTCGCCCGGTACACGCGAGCGCGCGTACCGTCGGCGTCCGCATTGTTCCGCTGGGTGCTGCGGCGCCGGAGCGCGCAACTGGGCATGGTGATGGCCTGGTGGTGGATCGGCTGGCACTTCCTCGCGCCGACCGGATGACCCGCCACGGCCGGCCCCGCAGCGGCAAGTGGCAGCGGCAAGTGACGGGGCTGCCGCGCTGAAATCCGAGCTCTCATCGAGTGGTGGCGCGCGTTTGTGCAGGTGGGGATGATCTTGGTCGCCATGAGAGCTCAGATATCAGTGCGCCCCCGGCGCCGGTCAGCGGGCGTCGGCCAGGGCGTCGGCGATCAGGCCGGCGACGGTGCGGTGCGGCAGGCCGTCGAGCTGGCTCAGCTGCGTCATGCAGGAGAAGCCGTCCATGGCCACCGCGACCGGTCCGACCGGCCCGTCGCCGGGGGCGGCGCTGCCGGCCGCGGCCAGCGCCTCGTGCAGCTTCGGCAGCCAGTGGTCGCGGGCGATCTTCTCGCTGATCGGCGCGGTCGTCGCCGCGAACCCGTAGGAGCCGGCCAGGCCGCAGCAGCCGGCATCCAGCGTGGTCGGCCGGTAGCCGAGCCGGCGCAGCGCCAGCTCGTCCGGGGCGGTGCCGACGGCGGCGCGGCCCTGGCAGTGCGGGTGCACGACCACCGCGCCGCGGTCCGGGACCTCGTCGTGGCCGTCCGCGCCCCGGGCGGGAAGCGCGTTGGTGGCGATGAGGTGCTCGGACAGCGACCGCGCCAGGCCGGCCAGCCGCAGCGCCCGCGGATCGTCCGGCAGCAGGTTCGGCAGCTCGTCGCGGAAGCTGGACAGGCAGCTCGGCTCCGGCACGACCACCGGGATGCCGCGCGAGGTGAACGGGTCCAGGATGTCCAGCACGTTGCGCAGCGCCTTCTTGGCCAGGTCGAGCATCCCCGGGTCGTAGAGGGTGCGGCCGCAGCAGCCCCACTGCGACGGCACGTGCACCGTCTCGCCGGCGGCCGCCAGCGCCCGGGCGACGTCCGACCCCAGATCCGGGTCGAACGCGTTGGTGAAGCTGTCCGGCCAGAGCACCACCGTCGCAGTGTCCGGTTGGTCCAGCGCCCGCGCCGTGGCGCTGCGCCGGAACGGCACCCGGGCGAACTCCGGTGCCGGGCGCGCGGTCGTCACCCCCGCCGCGCGGCGCAACAGCGCACCCACCCCCGGCAGGCGCAGCGCCCCGGAGGCGATCCGCGGCATCCGGGTGGCCAGCCTCGACGCCCACGGCAGCAGGCCCAGCGCATACATCTCCCGCGGTCGCAGTCGACGCCGGTAGTAGTGGTGGTTGAACTCCGCCTTGTAGGTGGCCATGTCCACACCCGTCGGGCAGTCGACCTGACACCCCTTGCAGGACAAGCACAATTCCAGCGACTCGTGCACGTCCTCGTTGCGCCAGGTGTCCGGCGTCGTCTCACCCTGGAACATCTCCACCAGCATCTTGGCCCGGCCACGGGTGGAGTGCCGCTCGTCGCGGGTGGCCCGGTAGGACGGACACATCACCCCCGAGTCGTCCCGCCGGCACCGGCCCACACCGACGCAGCGCTCGGCCGCCTTCTGCAGCGAACCGCCGTCCCGGGAGAACGCGAACGTGGTCTCCGCGGCCATGGGGGAGAGCAGGTACTCCGGGCCGTACCGCAGGTTCGTGTCCAGCGGATACGGGTCGACCAGCTTGCCCGGATTGAGCGTGCCCTTCGGGTCGAACAGCGCCTTGACCGTGCGGAACGCGTCGATGATCTGCGCGCCGAACATGCGCTCCAACAGCTCGCCGCGCGCCTGCCCGTCACCGTGCTCGCCGGACAGTGACCCGCCCATCTCGGTGACCAGGTCCGCCGCGGCCTCCAGGAACTCGCGGAACGCGGCCAGCCCCTCGACGGTGTGCAGCTCGAACGGGTTGCGGGTGTGCACGCAGCCCTGACCGAAATGCCCGTACCAGGCGCCGGAGTACCCGAAGCGCTGCCAGAGCTCCGTCATACGACGCAGGTACTCGCCGAGCCGCTCCGGCGGCACCGCCGCATCCTCCCACCCCTCGTGGTTGTGCGGCCCCTTCGGCGGGATCGCCGTCGCCGCCAGCGCCGAGGCACGCACCTCCCACACCGCCTTGACCTCGGTCGGATCCTCGATGCGCACCGCGCGCACCTGATCCGGCAACCCGTCGATGAACTCACGCGTGCGCCGCTCCGCGACCTCCGCGTCGTCATCGCCGATCTCGGCCAGCAGCCAGCCGCGCCCCTCCGGCAGCAGCGCGATACCGGCCGTGTTCAACCCGCGCGCCGCCGACTGGCCCACCAGCGTGTCGTCCAGCCCCTCCAGACCGAGCAGCCCGAACTCCACCAGGGACGGCACCGCATCCGCCGCGACGAAGATGTCCGGATAACCCAGCACCACCAGATGCCGATGCCGCGGGGAGGTCGCCAGCTCCAGCTCCGCCTCCACCGTCAGCGCCAGCGTCGACTCCGACCCCACCAGCAGCCGCGCCAGGTGCAGCGGCCGGCCCGGCACGATCTGATCGAGGTTGTAGCCCGACACCCGCCGCGGGATGTCCGGGAACCGCTGCCGCACCTCCTCGGCGTAGCGCCGCCCCGTCTCGCGCAACCCACCGAGGATCCGCGCCACCGTGCCCCCCTCGGCGACGGCCTCGGCGTAGGCGGCATCGTCATACTCGCCGACCCAGACGTCCTCCCCCTCGGCGGTGACGATCCGCAGCCGACTGACATTGTCGACCGTCTTGCCCGCATACAACGCATGCGTGCCACAGGAGTTGTTGCCGATCATCCCGCCCAACGTGCACCAGGCGTGCGTGGCCGGATCCGGACCGAACGTCAACCCGTGCACCTCGCACGCAGCCCGCAGATCGTCCAGCACCACACCCGGCTGCACCCGGGCGACCCGCCGCTCCGGATCGATCTGAAGGATCTTGTTCATGTACCGCGAGAAATCCAGCACCACACCGACATTGACGGTCTGGCCGGCCAACCCGGTGCCCGCACCGCGACCCAACACCGGCGCCCCGGCCGCCGCGCATAACCGCACCACCGTCGCCACATCATCCGCGTCGACCGGGAAGACCACCCCCAGGGGCACCTGCCGATAGTTCGACGAGTCCGTGGAATACACCGCCCGCGTCGACGACGAGAAATCCACATCGCCGCGCACCGCCTCGGACAGCCGATCCGCCAGCAACAGCCGCTCCGCCGGGGAGACACGCGACCGATCGACGCGGGTGCCGGGCAGGGCGGTGACGGTCATGGCGGGCCTCCAGAACACGGAGAAGCTGATCCACTCGTGACGCTACCGGGCCGCAGCGGGCGCGAGACCGGCCGGGTACCCTGACATGGTCGTCGACCACAGCCGACAGCGAAGAAGGGATCTGGCCTGACGTGAAGCGTTGGCACTACTTCACCGCCGGCCTCGCGCTCGGCGCGCTGGCCACCCGGCGGACCCGACGTGCCAAGGAGGCGGCGAAGGCCGCGCTGGCGGCGAAGCTCACGCCGTCCGCGATCGCTGCCGACGTGGCCGACGCCATCGCCGAGCTGGGCAACGCGGTCGGATCCTTCGCCACCGACGTGCGCATGGGTGCCGCGAACCGCCGATCGACCTACCGGCCGATGATCGACGGGGCCACCGGAACGGTCAAAATGGTCTCGCCCGAGCATGCCGGGCAGATCCTCCACCAGCAGTCGGCGATCGGCGAGGTGGATGCGGGACGGTCCGCCGCGGGGGCGGACACCGCGCAGCCCGATCGCGCGTCCCGTTCGCACGCCGCCACCGACTGACACCAGCCGTCACCACCAAGGATTCGCCGATGCAGACGCACGAGATTCGTCGCCGCTTTCTCGACCACTTCGAGCAGGCCGGGCACACGGTCGTCCCGTCCGCGTCGCTGATCAGCCAGGACCCGACCGTGCTGTTCACCATCGCGGGGATGGCGCCGTTCAAGCCGTACTTCCTCGGCCAGGCCACGCCGCCGTTCCCGCGCGCCACCAGCGTGCAGAAGTGCGTGCGCACCCTGGACATCGACAACGTCGGCATCACCACCCGGCACAACACGTTCTTCCAGATGGCCGGCAACTTCTCCTTCGGCGACTACTTCAAGGAAGGCGCGATCGAGCACGCGTGGAACCTGATCACCTCGTCGGTGGAGTCCGGCGGCTACGGGTTCGACGCCGACCGCATCTGGGCGACGGTCTACGACAACGATGACGAGGCCTTCGAGCTGTGGCGCTCGGTCGCCGGGCTGCCCGCGGACCGGATCCAGCGGCGCGACGGCCACGACAACTACTGGGACATGGGCGTGCCCGGCCCCGGCGGCCCGTGCTCGGAGATCTACTACGACCGCGGGCCGCAGTACGGCATCGAGGGAGGTCCGGTCGCCGACGAGGACCGCTACCTGGAGATCTGGAACCTCGTGTTCATGCAGGACATCCGCGGCGAGCTCAGCCCCAAGGACGGCCACCCGCCGATCGGTTCGCTGCCGAAGAAGAACATCGACACCGGACTGGGCGTCGAACGGGTCGCGTTCCTGCTGCAGGGCGTGGACAACGTCTACGAGACCGACCTGCTGCGGCCGATCATCGCCACCGCCGAGCAGCTCTCCGGCCGCGCCTACGGCCGGGAACACACCGACGACGTGCGCTTCCGGGTCATCGCCGATCACATCCGCTCGTCCATCATGCTCATCGGCGACGGGGTCACCCCGTCCAACGACGGCCGCGGCTACGTGCTGCGCCGGCTGCTGCGCCGCACCATCCGGTCGGCGCGGCTGCTCGGAGTGACGGAGCCGGTGATGCCCACCCTGGCCGGGGTGGTGCGCGACCTGATGGACGAGGCCTACCCGGAACTGTCCACCGACTACGCCCGGATCGAACGGGTGGCCGCCACCGAGGAGGACGCATTCCTGCGCACCCTGTCCTCCGGATCGAGGCTGTTCGACCAGGCGGCCGAGGACACCAAGACCGCCGGGGGGACGCGCGTGTCCGGCGCGACCGCGTTCGCCCTGCACGACACGCACGGTTTCCCGATCGACCTCACCCTCGAGATGGCCGCCGAGGCCGGCCTGACCGTCGACGTCGACGGTTTCAACGCCCTGATGACCGAGCAGAAGGAACGCGCCCGCGCCGACGCCCGCTCCCGCAAGGGCGGGTTCGGGGACCTGACGGTCTACCGCGACCTGCTCGACGCCGGCGGGCCGACCGAGTTCACCGGCTACGCCGAGCTCGAGACCGAGGGCACGATCCGCGGCCTGATCCGGGACGGTGCGCGCATCCCCGCCGCCGGCGAGGGCGAGATCGTCGAGGTGGTGCTGGACCGCACCCCGCTGTACGCCGAGTCCGGCGGGCAGGACTCCGACGCCGGGCTGATCCTGGCCGACGGCACCTCCGCCGAGGTGCTCGACGTGCAGAAGGTCAACCGGAAGCTGTGGGTGCACCAGGTGCGCATCACCGCCGGGGAGCTGCGCGAGGGCGTCCCGGTCATCGCCAAGGTCGACCCGGAGTGGCGTATCGGCGCACGCCAGGCGCACTCCGGGACGCACGTCATCCACGCCGCGCTCCGTCAGGTCCTGGGACCGCAGGCGCTGCAGTCCGGGTCGTTCAACAAACCCGGCTACCTGCGGCTGGACTTCGCCTGGACGTCCGCGCTGTCCGACGAGACACGCAGCGAGATCGAGGAGGTCGCCAACCTCGCGGTGCGCCAGGACCTGCCGGTGCGGGTGCAATACACCTCGCTGCCGGACGCCCGGGAGATGGGCGCCCTGGCACTGTTCGGCGAGACCTATGACGAGACGGTCCGCGTGGTCGAGATCGGCGGCCCCTGGTCGATCGAACTGTGCGGCGGCACGCACGTGGAGCACTCCAGCCAGATCGGGCCGCTGTCGGTGATCGGCGACAGCTCCATCGGCTCCGGCCTGCGCCGCGTCGAGGCGTACGTGGGCATCGACGCGATGCGGCACCTGGCCACCGAGCGGGCCCTGGTCATGCAGCTCGCCGACCTGCTGAAGGTGCCCCCGGCGGAACTGCCGCACCGGGTGCAGGACGTCGTCGAGCGGCTGAAGGCGGCGGAGAAGGAGCTCGAACGGCTGCACTCCCAGGCAGTCCTGTCCTCCGCGGGCTCGCTGGTCGACGCGGCCGAGACGATCGACGGCACGTCCGTGGTCGCCGCCGCGCTGCCCGCCGGGCTCACCGGCGGCGACGTGCGCGCGCTGGCGACCGACATCCGCGGACGGTTCGGCGACCGGCCGGCCGTCGCCGGGCTGTTCGCCCCGTCCGACGACGGCTCGTCCGTGAGCTTCGCCGTCGCCTGCACCGGTGCGGCGGTCGCCGCCGGGCTGCGGGCCGGTGACCTCATCCGCACGTTCGCCGCCGACGTCGACGGCCGCGGCGGCGGGAAACCCGACCTCGCCCAGGGCGGGGGGAGCCGGCCCGACGGCGTGCCGACGGCCATCGCGTCGCTGCGGGCGGCCGTGGCACAGGCCGGAGCTCGGTGAAGTCGGCGCCCGGGGGAGCGGGACCCACCGCGGGGGTGCGGCTCGGGGTCGATGTCGGTACGGTGCGGGTCGGGGTGGCGATCAGCGATCCCGACGGAATCCTGGCGACGCCGGTCGCCACGCTCGCGCGCGACGCGGACCGAACCCGAGACATCGACGAACTGGCCGAACTGGTCGCTGCGCGGCAGGTCGTGGAGGTGGCAGTGGGCTTGCCCAGGACCCTGGCCGGCGCGAACGGCACGGCCGCCCATGCCGCCCGGCGCTACGCGGCGGCGCTCGCCGAGCGCATCGCGCCCGTGCCGGTGGTGCTCGTCGACGAGCGGCTCTCCAGCGTCGAGGCGAACCGGGTGCTGGCCGAGCAGCGGGTGCCGGGCCGATCCCGCCGCTCCGTCGTCGACCAGCTGGCCGCCGTGACCATCCTGCAGTCCCGACTGGACACGATCCGCGCGGCGGGGGGCGGCCGTGGCTAGTCACCGCCGCCCCGACCCGGGGCGCCCCAGTCCCGACGACCCCGGCTGGCACGAACACGCCGGTGCCGACCGGGACGCCGGCCACGACCCCGACCATGAGACCGAACACGACCCCGACCATGAGACCGGGCACGACCCCGACCGGGCATTCGACCCGGAGACCGACCATGACGGCGAGCTGCCGGACCCCGGCCACCACGAGTTCGCTGGCGGGCTGTTCCACCACGACCACGAGCCGGGGGACGGCCGCGAGCCGCTCCGGCGGCGCAGCCGGGTCAGGCGCGGGATCGGCAAGACGCTGTGGACCCTGGTGGCCGTGGTCGTGCTGGCCGGCATCACGATCGGCGTCGTCGCCGGCGTGCGCGTGTGGCAACACAGCAACCAGGAGCCGACGGACTTCACCGGGGTCGGCGAGATGATCGCCGTGGTCCGGGTGCAGAGCGGCGACGGCCTGCTCGACGTGGGCAAGACGCTGGTGAAGGCCGGCGCCGTCGCCAACGCATCCACCTTCGTCGAGGTGGCCAAGGACAGCGGCAAGCTCGCCGGACTCCAACCCGGCTTCTACGCCGTGCACCTGCACTCCTCGTCCCGGAGCGTCGTCGGCGAGCTCGCCGACCCGAAGAACCGGCTCGGCCAGCTGCGCATCATCCCCGGACAGACCCTGGCCGACGTCACGGTGGTCACGACCAGCGGCGAGAAATCCACCCGTCAGGGCATCCTGAGCAAGATCGCGGACGCCTGCGTGCCCACGTCCGGCGAGAAGTCCTGCTTCAGTGTCGACGACCTGTGGAAGGTCGAGAAGACCGCCACCCCCGCCGAACTCGGCGTGGTCGGGTGGGCCGTCGACGCCGTGGACGATGCGCCGGAGCCCGCCCGGCGGCTGGAGGGCCTGATCCTGCCCGGCGACTACGACATCGCCCCCGGATCGACCGCCAAGGAGGCGCTCACCGCGGTGCTGAGCGCGTCCGCGGCGCGCTGGAACACCACCAACATCGTCGCCGGTGCCAAGGCGCTGGGCTTCACCCCCTACCAGCTGGCCACCATCGCCTCGCTGGTGCAGGCGGAGGCGATCGGCGGCGACATGCCGAAGGTGGCGCGGGTGATCGACAACCGGCTCGCCGACGGCATGAAGCTGCAGTTCGACTCCACGGTCAACTACGGGCTGGACCGGCGGCAGATCTCCACCACCGAGGCCGAACGGCTCGACCCGAGCAATATCTACAGCACCTACGCGCATGCCGGTCTGCCGCCCACCCCGATCGGAGCGCCCGGACCGAAGGCGGTCGACGCCGCCGAGTCCCCGGCCATCGGTGACTGGTTGTTCTTCGTGACGGTCGACCTGGACGGCCACACGTGCTTCTCCGTCACCCCCGAGCAGCACCAGGCGTGTGTGGAGAAGGCCCGCGCCAACGGTGTGTTCGGCTGACCGATGGTGACCCGCCGCCCGATGGTGACCCGCCGCGCCGCGGTCCTCGGATCGCCCATCGCGCACTCGTTGTCCCCGGCGCTCTACCGGGCCGGTTTCGCCGCCGCCGGACTGGCCGACTGGGCGTTCGACCGTATCGACTGCACCGCGGAGGCGCTGCCGGGTGTGGTCGCCGACGCCGGCCCGGACTGGGCGGGATTCGCCGTCACCATGCCGGGCAAGCGCGCCGCCGCGCAGGTCGCCGCCGCGCGCTCGGAGCGGGTCGAGGTGCTCGGCGTCGC
>CAZIIX010000051.1:0-10406 GCA_964539345.1 uncultured Actinomycetes bacterium
CACTGGAACTGTCCGCGCTGACCGTCAAGAGCCACCTCGCCCGGATCGGGCGCAAACTCGGCACCGGCGACCGCGCGCACATGGTGGCGCTGGCGATGCGCGCCGGCGTCATCAGCTAACCCACGTCCCGTGACCGTCGATGACGACGCGGCCCCGCTCGTCCCGCTGCTGACCCCGCGGGACGGCACCCCCGCGCCGGTGACCGATGCACTCGAGCTCGCCCGGATAACGCGGTCCCTCGCCGCCGAGTCCGGCCCGGTCGCGCTCGATGCCGAACGGGCCTCCGGCTACCGCTACGGGTCCCGCGCCTTCCTGGTGCAGCTGCGCCGCGACGACGTCGGCACCGTGCTGTTCGACCCGGAGGCGCTCGGCGACCTGTCCAGCCTCGACCGACCGCTGAGCGACAGCGAGTGGGTGCTGCACGCGGCCAGCCAGGACCTACCGTGCCTCGCCGCATTGGGCATGCGGCCGCGCACCCTGTTCGACACCGAGCTCGCCGGGCGGCTGGCCGGCCTGGACCGGGTCGGTCTCGGGCCGCTGACCGAGCAGATGCTCGGCGTCCACCTGAACAAGGGGCACGGCGCGGACGACTGGTCGCGGCGGCCGTTGCCGACGACGTGGTTGGACTACGCGGCGCTCGACGTCGAGCTGCTGATCGACCTGCGCGACGCGATGGAAGAACTCCTCGTCCGGCAGGGCAAGTGGGAGTGGGCGCAGCAGGAGTTCGCCGCGATCGTCGCCGCGCCGCCGCCGGCACCGCGCGCCGATCCGTGGCGCCGCACCTCCGGCATCCACCGCATCAAGGATCGCCGCACGCTGGCCGCGATCCGCGAACTCTGGCAGGCGCGCGACGAACTCGCCCGCCGCAAGGACATCGCCCCGCACCGGGTGCTGCCGGACCCGGCCATCGTCGCGGCCGCCGAGGCCATGCCCGGCACCGCCGCCGAACTCGCAGCGCTGCCGGTGTTCTCCGGGCGGGCACAACGCCGCCAGGCCGCGCGCTGGCTGGCTGCCATCGATCGCGCCCGTCGCTGCCCCGCCGCGGACCTGCCGCCGCACCGGCTTCGCTCGGACGGGCCGCCCCCGGCCAGCCGCTGGGCGTCGAAGGAACCGGCGGCCGCCGCGCGGCTGACGGCGGCCAAGGCGGGGCTGGCCGAGCTGTCCGAGCGGGTGGCCGTGCCGGTCGAGAACCTCATGACGCCGGCCATCGTGCGGCAGATCCTGTGGGACCCGCCGCCGTCCGCCGATGTGCCCGAGGCTGCCGCGGCCGCCGGCGCGCGGCCGTGGCAGGTCGCACTCGTCGCGCCGCTGCTGCAGCAGGCGCTGACCGCCAGCTGACCGGCTGCCCGCCGCGCCGTAGTCCCGCCACCCGTGACCGGCCCCGGCCCGCGACGCCGTCATACCCGGCGATGCCGCGCGGGCGGCGTCACGGGTGCAGGTGGTCGTGGATGCGGTGCAGGAACGAGGCCATCTGCTGGCGGCTGACGATGCCCGTCATGTCGAAGTTCGTGCCGTCACCCACGCCGTAGGTGATGCCCTCGTCCTTCATCCAGGTGATCACGCCGCAGAACGTGTGACCGACCGCCACATCCGCGTACGGCTTCGCGGTGCAGGCCTGCGCTCCCGTACCGGGGTTGGCGATGCGGAATAGGTAGGCGGCCATGGCTCCGCGGGTGACGCCGTTGGCCGGGCCGTAGCCTCCGTCCGGGTACCCATAGGCGATGCCATTGTCCTTGGCCCACTGGATGTATCCGCAGAACAGGTCGTCGGTGCCGACGTCGCCGAATCCCGGGTCGGTGCATCGCGGCTGCGCCTGGCCGGGGTTCGTGAGCCGGTAGAGGAAGGCCGTCATCGAGCCGCGGCTGACCGGGTTGGCCGGTTGGTACTGGCCGCCGATCGGCTTGGTGATGCGCTGGTGGGAGAGCCACTCGATGTTGCGGCAGTGCAGGTTGGACGCGTCCACGTCCGGGAACGGGGCGCAGACCGGAGCCGGGGTGTAGCCGCCGTTGCCGCCGTTGCCGCCGTCACCCCCGGGTGGCGTGGCCTTCGTCCAGCCGGCGTACAGCTCCAGGTCCCGGGTGATCGCGGTGGAGAACGCGAACCGATGGGTCGCGGCGGCGTTGGTGTACCAGCCGGTGAACTCCCAGCCGGCGGCGGACGGCGCGGCCGGCGCGCCGGCCGCGCTGCCCACGGCGACCTGCTGCGCCCGCGGCGCCGATCCGTGCCCGTTCGAATGGAAGGACACGGTCGCGACCGCGCGGGTGGCGTAGCCGGACCAGGTCGGAGACGTGTAGCCGCCCGCGGTCTGCGCCGCGCCGTACCGCCACGGGTACTGCAGCACGAGGCTCCCCGACGAATCGAACGACTCGTCGGGCAGGTTCGTCGCGCTGACGACGCCGGCCCCGGTCACTGTCGGCGCCGGCCCGGCGAACGTCACCTCGCGCAGTGTCGGGTTCTTGCCGAATGCCCCGCGCGAGATCGTGGTGACCGAATCCGGGATGGCCACCGAGGTGAGCCTGTTGGTGTGGAAGGCGTTGACCCCCAAGTATTCCAGGGCATCCGGCAGCCTGACCGACGTGAGTTGGTTGGAGTAGAACGCGTCCATCGGGATGGAGGTGAGCCCCGCCGGCAGCCTCACCGAGGTCAGCTCGTTGTCACTGAACGCGCCGGAGCCGATGGTGGTGACCGAGTCCGGGATGGCTACCGAGGTCAGCCTGCCGATGTGGAATGCCTGGCTTCCGATGGAGGTCACCGAGCTCGGAATGGCCAGCGAGGTGAGCCGGTGGACGTCGAAGGCCTGATCACCGATCGTGCGGACCTTGTCGCCCAGGCTGAGTGATCGCACATAGTTCCGCGCGAACGCGAAATCACCGATGGTGATCACCTTATCGGGGATGACGACGGTCTCGATCCGGTTCCCCGGACTGCCGCTGAGCGCTCCGAAGAATGCGCGCTCGCCGATCGTCTCGACGTGGCGTCCGATGGTGACCGCGGTCAGTCGCTCGTCCTCGAACGCACTGTCCGCGACGGCGGTGACCGGATGGCTGCTCCCGCCGGCCCAGATCGAATCGGCGATGACGATGGTCGCGGGGCATGGGCCGGAGCAGCCGCGGGCCATCGCCCCCGGCCCGGCGGCGGTGTCGACCGTGTAGTCGACGTCATCGACGGTGACGGTGTACACCGCCGCGGAGGCGGCCGGGGCGGCCACCACCAGACCGGCCAGGACCATCGCGGCGGTCGCGGCCACAGCCGTGAGCCGTCGCCAGAATCGCGTGCGCATGAGCATCTCTCCTCGGAACGGGGCGCGCGGCGGAACGGCGTCGCGGCTGAACGGGTGACCAACAGACCGTAGGAGGAGCGCTGAAGGTGGGATGAAAGCGCACTTTAAAGTGCGGCGGCGGGCCTCGCGTGACGGCTCCCACGACGGTTGCCCGGCGCGTTCGCACACACCTCGCGTTGCCGCAGCTCACGGCGCTGCCGCCGGGGCCTCGTCATACCGACCGCGACGCAAGTTACCGACGAGTAGCCTGGCCGGTAGCATCGAGTCAACCGCCGGATGTAAGGGAGCCCGATCATGTCATCCCGAACCCTGACCGACGTCGTGTTCGTCGAAGGGGTACGCACCCCCTTCGGCAAGGCCGGCGAGAAGGGTCAATACTTCGAGACGCGCGCCGACGACCTGGTGGTCAAGGTGATCCGCGAACTGTTGCGCCGACACCCCGAGTTGCCGCCCGAGCGCATTGACGAGGTCGCGGTCGCCGCCGCCACCCAGACCGGCGACCAGGGGTTGACCATCGGCCGGGTCGCGGCGCTGCTGGCCGGCCTGCCCCGCACGGTGCCCGGCTTCGCGATCGACCGGATGTGTGCCGGGGCGATGACCGCGGTGACCACCGTCGCCTCCGGAATCGCCGTCGGTGCCTACGATGTCGCGATCGCCGGCGGCGTCGAGCATATGGGTCATCACCCGATGGGCGACGGCGCCGACCCCAACCCGCGGTTCGTCGCCGACAAGCTCGTCGACCCGTCGGCGT
Source organism: uncultured Actinomycetes bacterium (assembly GCA_964539345.1). Lineage (GTDB taxonomy): Bacteria > Actinomycetota > Actinomycetes > Mycobacteriales > Nakamurellaceae > Nakamurella. Next base: position 4,032 of record CAZIIX010000051.1, read on the forward strand.
TGAACATGGGAGCCACCGCCGAGAACCTGCACGACCGCTGGCCGGAGCTGACCAAGGAGCGCGCCGACGCGTTCGCCGCCGCCAGCCAGGCCAAGTACGCCGCCGCGCTGGCGTCCGGCCGGATCGGCCCGGACCTGGTGCCGGTCGCGACGCGGTCGGCGGACCGCGGCTGGGGCCTGGCCACCGCCGACGAGCTGCCACGCCCGGAGACCACGGCCGAGGGCATCGCCGATCTGAGGACCCCGTTCCGCCCGCACGGGCGCGTCACGGCCGGCAATGCGTCGCCGCTGACCGACGGTGCCACCGGGTGCCTGCTGGCCGCCCGCGGCGTCGCCGAGGAGCTAGGCCTGCCGATCCGGATGAGCATGGTCGGCTACGCGTTCGCCGGGGTCGACCCGGAGACGATGGGCACCGGCCCCATCCCGGCCACCGAGAGGGCGCTGGCCCGGACCGGGCTGGGCCTGGACGACATCGGCCTGATCGAGATCAACGAGGCGTTCGCCGTGCAGGTGCTGGCCTTCACCGACCACTTCGGCCTGGCCGACGACGACCCCCGACTCAACCAGTACGGCGGCGCGATCGCGATGGGCCACCCGCTCGCCTCCTCCGGGGTGCGGCTGATGATCCAGCTGGCCCGGCAGTTCGCCGAGCATCCCGAGGTGCGCTATGGCCTGACGACGATGTGCGTCGGGCTGGGCATGGGCGGCAGCGTCATCTGGGAGAACCCGCACTACCACGGCGATTCCGACTCAGCGACGAGCACGAACGGAGCAGCGCAATGAGCACCGACACCAGCGGCCTGCAACTGCCGGGAGAGGTCGTGACGGACGCGCACGTACGCCTGGTCACCGTGCCGGGCGTCGACGGCGACGTCGCCCTGATCACCCTGGACAACGGCATGGACCACACCCGCCCGACGACGTTCGGGCCGACCGGGCTGGCCAACATCGACCGCGCACTGGACGAGGCGTTCGCGGCCGAGCCCGCCGCGATCGCGATCACCGGCAAACCGTTCGTATTCGCCGCCGGCGCCGACCTGTCCGGGATCGGTGCCATCCCGGACCGGGAGACGGCGCGCGCGATCGGCGCGCTGGGGCACCGGGTGTTTCGCCGGCTGCACGACTCGGCGATCCCGACGTTCGCGTTCGTCAACGGCGCTGCGCTCGGCGGCGGCGTGGAGATCGCGCTGCACTGCCACTACCGCACGCTGGCGTCCAACGCCGCCATGATGGCGCTGCCGGAGTGCTTCCTGGGGATCCTTCCCGGCTGGGGCGGCACCCAGCTGCTTCCCCGCATCGCCGGCCCGCAATCGGCCGTGACGGTGATCATCGACAACGCGCTCAACCAGAACCGGATGCTCAAGCCCGCACAGGCGGCCGAACTGGGCGTCGTCGATACGGTGCTGGACGCCGCCGACTACCTCGAGCAGTCGTTCGCCTGGATGGCCGGCGTGCTGGACGGCTCGATCCCGGTGGAACGGCCGGATCACCGCACCGACGCCGACGCCTGGGAGGCAGCCCTGCAGGCCGGCACCGCGATCGCGGACATGCGCACGCACCGTGCCACCGAGGCGCCGTACCGGGCGCTGGAGATGATGCGGCTGGCGCGCACCGCCGACCTCGACGAGGGGTTCGCGGCCGAGGAGGACGCGCTGGCCGACCTGATCTGCTCGGAGAACTTCCGCGCCGGGATCTACGCGTTCAACCTGACCCAGAAGCGCGCCCGCAAACCCGCTGGTGCACCGGACAAGTCGCTGGCGCGTCCGGTGACGAAGGTCGGCGTCATCGGCGCCGGTCTGATGGCCGGACAGCTGGCGCTGCTGTTCGCCCGCCGGTTGCACGTCCCGGTGGTGATGACGGACGTCGATCAGCCGCGGCTGGACAAGGGCCTGGCCGGCGTCCGGCGCGAGATCGACACGTTGCGGGCGAAGAAGCGCATCAGCGGTGACGAGGCCAACAGGCTCACCGCGCTGGTCACCGGCTCGCTGGACTATGCCGCGTTCGCCGATGCCGATTTCGTCATCGAGGCCGTGTTCGAGGAGATGGGCATCAAGAAGCAGGTGTTCGGCGACCTCGAACGGCACGTCGCCCCGACGGCGGTGCTGGCCACGAACACCTCGTCATTGTCGGTCTCGGCGATGGCCACCGACCTGGAGAATCCCGAGCGGGTGGTGGGTTTCCACTTCTTCAACCCCGTTGCGGTGCTGCCGATGCTGGAGATCGTGCGGGCGGATCGCACCGACGACTCCACGCTCGCGACGGCGTTCGCGGTCGCGAAGTCGCTGCGCAAGGGCCCGGTGCTGGTCAAGGACGCGCCGGCGTTCGTGGTCAACCGGCTGCTCACCCGACTGATGGGTGAGATCGTCAGCGCCATCGACGAGGGCACCGACCCGGCCGTGGCCGACTCCGCGCTGCAGCCGCTGGGCCTGCCGATGAGCCCCATCATGCTGTTGCAGCTGGTCGGCCCGGCAGTGGCACTACACGTCAGCGAGACGCTGGCCGAGGCGTTCCCGGATCGCTTCACCGTCAGCGAGAACCTGCGGCGCATCGTCGACGGCGGGTTCCGGGCGCTGGTGACGTTCGACGAGACCGGCGCGCAGTCGCTGGATCCGGAGATCGCCGCACTCTGGCAGCGGGGCGACAGCCCGTCCAGCGCCGACGAGGTCCGCGAACGGGCCCTGGCCGCGCTGGCCGACGAGGCGCGACGGATGCTCGATGACGAGGTCGTCGCCGATGCGGCGGACATCGACCTGGCGATGATCACCGGCGCCGGCTGGCCGTTCTGGCTCGGCGGGATCACGCCCTACCTGGATCGCACGGGCGTGTCGGAGCGGGTCACCGGCGCCCGGTTCGCGCCGAAGGGTGTGGCCACGCTGCCGTGACCGGCCGGCGGCCGGTGGCTGGCTGGGCCGGCGGCCCCGCTGGTAGGCGGCCGGCCGATGGGCCGACCGACGGGAGGTGGTGTGCGGTCGGTCAGGCCTGCTCGCCGCGGCGATCCAGCGCGATGCGCCACACCTCGGGGCCCCGTTCGAGGTAGGACACCTCGAACACACCCGGGTTGCGCTCCTCGATCTGCGCCAGCAGTGGCAGCGGATCGTGCGGGGCGACGAGTTCGAGTCCGGAGCCGGGGCGCACCGCGTCGAGCGCACCGAAGACGGTGGCGTGCCGGATGTTGTGCGGCACCTGGCGCGCGTCCAACACCGGCCGACCGGGCTCATCGTGCCCGCCGCAGGCGCACCCGCCGCCGGTCGCGACCTCGACCGGAGCCTCCGCTACCGGGGCCTCGGCGACCGGAGCCTCCGCGACAGGGGCCTCGGCGACCGCGGTGCCGTGCCCGCCGCCGCAGCCACAGCCACCGCCGCCACAGCCGCAGCCGCCACCGGCCGGCTCGGGGGCCGCGCTGTGACCGCCGCAGCCACAGCCGCCACCACCGCTGCCGCAGCCGCAGCCTCCTCCGCCACAGCCACCGCCCTGGGCCGCCGCACTGAGCTCCTCATAGGTCGTGCGCAGTCGGTCGAGCCCGTCGGCCAACGACACGTCCGGGCTGGCCGCGACCGCTGGCAGCACATAGTCGTTCGCCTTCTCCACGTGCAGTTCGTAGAGCACCCGCAGCGCGTGCGCGGCCGCGGAGGCACCCAGCGGCGTGGTGGCGCCCGCGAGGTCGTCGATCAGCTCGGCCAGGGTGCGGTGGTCGGCGATCATCGCGTCGATGAGCAGCTTCGTCTCCGGAAGCTGCTGCGCGAGCGCGTAGAGGGTGTCCTCCTCGGCGATCACGTGCGGGAGCAGCTCGCCGCGGCAGTACAGGACCAGATCCCGGCGAGCGTTCGATGCGCCTTCCAGGCTCCCGGCGGCGGAGGCGTCCAGCAGTGCGGTGGAGTGCGCGACGACGGTGCCGACGAGCTGGTCCTGTCGTTGCGTGATCGCCTCGAGGGCCGCCGAATCCGCCTCATTGGCTGCGAGGGTCAGGGAAATGGTCATAGTGTCTCCGTCGATCCATCGGTGCGGTCGTCCCCCAGAGTAGCGGGTTGCCCGCGAGTTTATTACAGTCGAGTCCGTGACAAATCGCCATCGCCGACGTTCGCCGCTCACACGCGCGCCCGCGACGACGGCGCGGACAACGCCGACGGCGACCGGAGCGCGCACGGCGCCGGGCGCGCCGACCGCGATCCCAACGACCACGCCGACAGCCACCACGACCGCTGCGCTCGGCCCACGCCATGCCGACCCTGCACCGCAGCGGCTGTCGCCGGCACGCGCCAGCGTACTGCGCGACCTGGTGGCCGCCGGCGCGCCGGTCACCGTGACGGCCCTGGCCGCCGGTCTCCGCCAGCATCCGAACACCGTGCGCGAGCATCTGGACGCGCTGGTGGCGGATCGCCGGGTGGAGCGCATCCGGTCCCGGCCGGAGGGCCGCGGACGACCCGCGTGGCTGTACTGCGCGGTCGACCAGCCCGTCGTGACGTCCACCAAGGGGCTCGGGCCGGAGGCGCTCAGCGCCGGGCAGGAGTACGTGGCGCTCGCCGCAGCGCTGCTCGACCAGGTCGCCAGCACCAGCCCGAATCCCGGCCAGGTCGCCGAACAGGCCGGTGAGCGGTGGGGCCGGTCGCTGGCCGAGCAACGTGCGGGTCGGCATGCGGCGCCGGCCGAGAACGCCGCCACCACCGCCGCCGACTCCCCCGGCGCCGGTGCCCCGGATCGGTCCGCCGCCGGTGCCTCCGCACCGCCGTGCGACCCGTCGCAGGCGGTCGTGGAGATCCTGGACGACCTGCGCTTCTCCCCCGAACCGTCGCCGAAGAAGGACGTGCTGCGACTGACCACCTGCCCGATCCTGGACGCGGCCCGGCACAATCCCGACGTCGTCTGCCAGGTGCATCTCGGCATCGTCCGCGGCGCCCTGGCCCAGCTCGGCGGCGACCCGGACAGCGCGGACCTGACCGCGTTCGCCGAGCCGGGGGCATGCCTGTTGACGCTTCGCGATCGTCAATGACCAGACCCCCCGCACGTCCGCGTCCACTCGCTGCCCGCATGACGTTGCTGCTGGGCGGAGGCTTCTCCCTCATGGCGGGACTGGACGCGGCCCTGCTGCAGCTCGGGGTCGCGGCGCCGGTCACGGCCGAGCGCGTCGCCGCGGTGCACGGCATGCTCATGGTGCTCGGCTTCATCGGCACGCTGATCGCCCTGGAACGGGCGGTGGCGCTCAATCGCGTCTGGGGGTTCGCCGCGCCGGCCCTCACCGGCCTCGGCGGCATCGCGCTGGTCTCGCCGCTGCCGCTGACCGTCGGCGGCGGCCTGATCGTGGCCGGCACCGGCGTGCAGGCCGTCATGTTCGTCCCGCTGTGGCGCCGGCGCCGGGACGCGGCCGTGCTGGTGCAGGCGATCGGCGCGGCATGTGCCCTGGGCGCGGCGATCCTGTTCACCGGCGGCGTCACCGCCTCGGCCTACCTCGGTTGGCTGATCGGCTACGTGGTGCTGCTGATTGCCGGCGAGCGCATGGAACTCGCGCGGCTCGGCCGGTCCAACGACCACGCGGAGAAGGCGGTGCTCGCGGCCGCGACCGCGCTGATGATCGCCATCGTGCTGCTGCTGCTCTTCCCGGGGTGGGGTGCGCCGGTGCTCGGTCTGGCGCTGCTGGCGATGGTGGTCACGCTGTTGCGGGTGGACGTGGCGCGGCAGATGCTGCGCTCGACAGGTCTGCCCCGGTTCAGCGCGGCCTGCCTGCTCGGCGGCTACGTCTGGCTGACCGTGGCGGGCGGCATCCTGGTGCTGGCGTCGAACCCGCTGGACGGCGGCGCGTACGACGCGGTGGTGCACTCGGTGATGCTCGGATTCACCATGTCGATGATCTTCGCGCACGCCGCGGTGATCCTGCCGGCGGTGCTGCGGCGGCCGCTGCCGTACCACCCGATCATGTATCTGCCAGCGGCGCTGCTGCACGTCGGGCTGGCCGTGCGGGTGATCGGCGGTGATCTGCGCGACGTCCGGCTGGTGTGGCAGATCGGCGGCGTCGGCAATGTGGTCGCCGTGCTGCTGTTCGTGCTGATCGCCGTGGTCACCGCGGTGACGGCGACGCTGGCGGCGCGCCGCCGTCGGCTGGCCGCGGCACGGGCGGTGCCCACCGCCACGGCCGCGTCCGGTGGGACCGCGACGGCCGCGGCCGGCACAGCCGCGACGACCACGTCCGGCGGGGCGGCGGGATGAGCAACAAGCGGGCGGCGTGGCACCTGCGCGCGAACGCCGGGGTGATCCTCTGGCTGGTGGCGCTGCTGGTGGTGTCCGTGGCGCACCGGTTCCTGCCGGCCGCCACCTGGCTGCTGGTGCACCTGCTGCTGCTCGGCGCGATCACCAACGCGATCCTGGTGTGGAGCACGCACTTCGC
>CAZIIX010000051.1:10506-12966 GCA_964539345.1 uncultured Actinomycetes bacterium
GCGATCAGCGTGGGTATCGCCATCTGGGCCATGCCGGTGCCGAGCCTGGTGGCCGTGGTCGCCTCGACGGCGTCGCTGATCGGGTTCGCGTCCTTCCTGCCGCTGCTGGTGCGCGCGCTCGCGGCGTCGGCGCGGGCCAAGCGGGACACCACGCCGGGCCCGTCGCTGGACGAGCGCCGTGCGGCCGCCGCCGCGGCGAAGGCGGAGCTGGCGCGCCCGGGACGGTTCGCCGGGCCTGCCGCGGCCGCGTTCGTGGTGATCGCGCTCGGCGTCGCGGTGGCCGTCGCCGTCAACCCGGCGGACGTCGGCGCGGTGAAGATCGCGTCGGCGGCGGACGGCACCCCGGCCACCGGCGAGACCACGACCGTGGACGTGCAGGCCTACGACATGCGTTTCCACCCGGACCACATCGAGGTGCCGGCCGGGAACCGGTTGGTGATCCATGTGACGAACACCGACACGATGGTGCACGATCTGGTGCTCGATACCGGCGCGACCAGCGGGCGGCTCTCCCCCGGGCAGGAGGCCACCGTCGACGCGGGCATCGTCGGGCGTGCCATCGACGGCTGGTGCTCGATCGTCGGGCACCGACAGCTGGGCATGGTCATGAAGATCAACGTCATCGGCGGCGAGAACGACAGCGGCACGGGCAGCCAAGGCAACGGCACCGGCGAGAACGACAGCGGCACGGGCACTTCCGGCGGGCAAAGCGATGCCGGGTCGATGCCCGGAATGGACCACGAGCACGGCGGCACGGCACCGGCCTCGGACGGCACCGCCGCCGACGACCTGGACTTCATGGCGACGCCGCCGGACGGGTTCACCGCCCACGACGCCACGCTGCCGCCGGCACCCGACTCCACCGTGCACCATGTGACGCTGACCGTCACCGACACCGACACCGAGGTCGCCCCGGGCGTGTGGCAGACGCTGTGGACCTACGGCAAGGACGGCGAGCCGGGCACCATGCCGGGCCCCACGCTGCACGGCAAGGTCGGGGACACGTTCGTGGTGCATCTGGTCAACGACGGCGACATGGGCCACTCGGTGGACTTCCACGCCGGGGCGCTCGCGCCGGACCTTCCGATGCGCACCATCAACCCGGGCGAGTCGCTCGACTACACGTTCACCGCAACGAAATCCGGGATCTGGCTGTACCACTGCTCGACCATGCCGATGAGCGCACACATCGCCAACGGCATGTTCGGCGCGGTGGTGATCGACCCGCCCGACCTGGACCCGGTGGACGAGGAGTACGTGCTCGTCTCGTCCGACCTCTACCTGGGTCCGCAGCATGGCACGGTCGACGTCGACAAGCAGGAGGCCCGCGACCCGGATGCGTTGGTGTTCAACGGGTATGTCAATCAGTATGACGCGGATCCGCTGACCGCCTCGGTGGGCGACCGGGTGCGCATCTGGGTGCTCAACGCCGGGCCGAACGAGCCGCTGGCCTTCCACGTGGTCGGCGAGCAGTTCGACACGGTCTTCTTCGAGGGCGCCTACCAGCTCCGCGCCGGCAACGCCGAATCCGGTGGCAGCCAAACACTCTCGCTGGCCGCGTCCCAGGGCGGCTTCGTCGAGTTCACGCCGACCGAGGCGGGGCATTACCCGTTCGTGTCGCACATCATGTGGGCGGCCGAGCACGGCGAGCACGGCATCCTGCACGTCACCGGCGGCTGAGTGCGACTGCCGGGAGTCGGTCCGCACACCAGGGATGACGGAGCCATCGGGCGCGCCGCGCCCGCGCCGGGCCGCGCGGCGACGGTGCTCACGGTCAGGGACGGCGGCGGCGCACCCTGCCTCCCCAGCGCGGCACCGCGACCCCGCGCAACAGCTGCCGCTCCCGCACGTTCTCCTCGGTGAGGTCGTAGAGCCGGGCGTGCAGCAGGTCCCCGAGCGAGACGATGCCCAGCAGTCGGTGCGGCGCCTCCCGGTCGAGCACGGGCAGCATGGTGATGCGGTGCTCGGCCATCAGATACGAGGCGTGCCGCAGGGTGTCGTCATCGTGGACGATGACGGGGCGGGTGACCATCACGTCCCCGACGGTCGATTCGGACCGTTCGGACCGGGCGGTGAGCAGCATGCCCAGGGTGACGATGCCGCGCAGCCGGCCGTCGGGATCGACGACCGGGTAGAGGCGCTGCGCGTGCGTCTCCTTGGTGGCCAGCACGGCGCGGGCGGTGTCGGCCAGCGCATCACCCGCGCGGAGCAGCAGCGGATCGTCCGTCATGACCTGCTCGATGAAGAACGTCTCCAACGGGTCGGTGGAGTATTCCCGTGTCAGGTGCAGCCCGCGCCGGGCGATCTTCTCGGTGAGCACGGACCGTTTGAGGATCAGGGTGGAGATGGCGAATGCCGCGGTCGCCGACACCAGCAGCGGAACGATGGTCGACCAGGCGTGCGTCAGTTCCAGGGTGAACAGCACACCGGTCAGCGGCGAGCGCATCACACCGCCGACGA
>CAZIIX010000052.1:0-5493 GCA_964539345.1 uncultured Actinomycetes bacterium
CACCACACGCGGAAGAGACATGTCACCAGCACGCCTGCACGAAGCCTCGCCCTGGGTGATCGACACCCGGGCGCTGGGGCTGACCCACCAGCACGGGCCGGGCCTATCGCATCCGCTGGAGATCACCGCGCCGGCACCGGCCGACGTCGTCGTGGGGGACCTGGCCATCGCCCCGGAGCACACCGTGCAGGTCGCCGGCCTGCTGGAAGCGGTCTCCGAGGGCGTCATGGTCTCCGGCACCGCGCACGGCACCGCCGCCGGGTCCTGCGCCCGCTGCCTGCGTGACATCTCGATGGACATCGACACCGAGTTCCGCGAGCTCTACGCCTACCCGGACTCGCTCACCGCCGAGACGACCGACGCCGACGAGGTGCCGCGGATCCACGACGACATGATCGACCTCGAGCCGCTGGTGCACGACGAACTGGTGCTCGCCATGCCGACGATCGCGCTCTGCTCGCCCGATTGCCAGGGCCTGTGCCCGGACTGCGGCGAACTGCTGGAGAGTGTGGGCCCGGACCATCGTCATGAGACAATAGACCCGCGTTGGGCGGCCCTGGTCGGGCTACTCGACTCCGATTCGGGCGAAATGACCGAGAAAGAGCAGTCCGGCGGCGACGCCGGCAATAGTGAGGAGATCTAGACGTGGCTGTCCCGAAGCGGAAGAAGTCTCGCAGCAACACCCGTTCCCGTCGTTCCCAGTGGAAGGCCAGCGTGCCGACCCTCGTCGCCTGCTCGAACCGGGCATGCCGCGAGATGAAGCCCCCGCACGTCGCCTGCCCGAACTGCGGCCAGTACGACGGCCGCCAGGTTGTCGGAGTCTGATTCCCCCGCGGTGCGCGCCCGGGCGGAGGAGGACGCTGCCCGGGCCGGCAGTGCACGTGCGGCGCTGCTCGACCGCGTCGGCCTGCCGCTCGAGCCGGAGCTGTTCGAGCTGGCGCTGACGCACCGGTCGTACGCCTACGAGAACGGCGGACTGCCCACCAACGAGCGCCTGGAGTTCCTCGGCGACTCGGTGCTGGGCATCATCATCACCGACGAGCTCTACCGCCGCCACCCGGACTTCCCGGAGGGCAAACTCGCCAAGTTGCGCGCCTCGATCGTCAACATGCACGCGCTGGCCGGCGTCGGCACCGACCTGGGACTCGGCGAGCTGCTGCTGCTCGGACACGGCGAGGAACTGACCGGGGGCCGGCAGAAGCCGTCCATCGTCTCGGACGCCGTTGAGGCGCTGCTCGGCGCGCTCTACCTCCAGCACGGCCTGGAACCGGTGCGGGCCGCCGTGCTGCGCATCTTCGCCGGCCTGCTGCGCGCCGCCCCGCAGCTCGGCGCGGGGCTGGACTGGAAGACCTCCCTGCAGGAGCTCTCCGCCGCCACCTCCGCCGGCGTGCCGGAATACCGCGTCGATGACGAGGGCCCGGACCACGACAAGACGTTCACCGCCCACGTCGTCGTCGGCGGTGACACGCTCGGCAGCGGCGTCGGCCACACCAAGAAGGAGGCCGAGCAGAAGGCGGCGGCCAAGGCCTACCGCGCGCTGTCCGACCAGACCGGGCCGGTGGAGCAGCCGGCACCGGCCGACTGACCCCGCCGGGAGGACCCGTGCCGGAGCTTCCCGAGGTCGAAGTCGTGCGCCGCGGCCTGACCGATGCCATCGTCGGGCGCACCATCGCCTCGGTGGAGCTGCTCGGCGTCCACGGGCCGCGCGCCGTCCGCCGTCACCCCGGCGGGCCCGCGGACTTCGTGGCCGCGGTCTCCGGACACACCGTGCTGGAGATCCGGCGTCGCGGCAAATACCTGTGGTGGGCGCTGGACGGCGGTGACGCCGTGCTGGCGCACCTGGGCATGAGCGGACAGTTCCGGCTGACCGGGCCGGGCGGGCCCGGCGCCGGGCGAATCCACCCGCACCTGCGCATCCGCACCACCTTCCGCGATGCCGGCCCGGCGCTGGACTTCCTCGACCAGCGCACGTTCGGCGGGCTGCAGTTCGTGCCCGGCGGCGCGGCGCTGCCCGCACCGATCGCGCACATCGCCCGCGACCCGCTGGACCCGCTGTTCGACCAGCCGGCGGCCGTGCGGATCATCCGCGCCAAGCGCACCACGATCAAGCGGGCGCTGCTCGACCAGTCGGTCGTCTCCGGCATCGGCAACATCTACGCGGACGAGGCGCTGTTCGCCGCCGCCGTGCACTATGACCGGGCCACGTCATCGCTGGCCGCCCGCACCGTGCACCGGGTGCTCACGGCCGCCGGCGACGTCATGCGCCGTGCGCTGGCCGAGGGAGGCACCTCGTTCGACGCGCTCTACGTCAACGTCAACGGCGAATCCGGCTACTTCGAACGCTCGCTGCAGGTCTACGGCAGGGCCGGCGAGCCGTGCCCGCGGTGCGGCACGCCGATCCGGCGGGAGGCGTTCATGAACCGGTCGTCGTTCCGCTGCCCGCGCTGCCAGCGCCGCCGGTGATGCCGGTGACGCCGGTGTCGGAGGTGCGCGCGGCGATAATGGACCGATGGCACCGATGGCATCCGAGACGATCCGGCTGACCGCCTGGGTGCACGGCCGTGTGCAGGGCGTCGGATTCCGCTGGTGGACCCGCGCCCGCGCGCTGGAACTGGGCCTGGTGGGCCGCGCCGCCAATCGCCCGGACGGCCGGGTGGAGGTCGTGGCCGAGGGCCCGCGGGAGCGGTGCGAGGAGCTGCTGTCGCTGCTGCGCGGCCCGGACACGCCCGGCGAGGTCACCGCGGTGGTGGAGCGATTCGACCCGGCCCGGGGCGGCTATCGCGACTTCGTGGAGGCCTGATCCGGTCCCGCGCCCGGTCCCGCACCGTCGTCCCGGACCTGCGCCAGTCGCGACGGCCACCAGATGCGCCGGCCGACCTCGATGGTCAGCGACGGGACCAGCAGCGATCGCACGATCACCGTGTCCAGCAGCACCCCGAACGCGACCAGGAACGCGATCTGCGCCAGGAACAGGATCGGCAGCACCGACAGGGAGGCGAAGGTGGCGGCCAGCACCACCCCGGCCGAGGTGATCACCCCGCCGGTCAGCGCCAGCCCGCGGACCGTGCCACGTCGGGTGCCGTGCCGCTGCGACTCCTCCCGGACCCGGGTCATCAGGAAGATGTTGTAGTCGATGCCCAGTGCGACCAGGAACACGAACGCGAACAGCGGCACCGCCGGGTCGGCCCCCGGGAAGCCGAACACGTCGTTGAACATTACCGCCGCCACGCCGAGCGTGGACAGGAACGACACCACCACCGTGACGATGAGCAGCAGCGGGGCGATCAGGGCGCGCAGCAGCAGCGAGAGCACCAGGAACACCACCACGAGCACGATCGGAATGATCACCGACCGGTCCCGCTCGGAGGTGAGGTTCGTGTCCAGCTGCAGCGCGTCCTGCCCGCCGACCTTCGCCTGCGCCCCGGGGATCGCGTGCGCCGCATCCCGGATCTGCGCCACCGTGGCCAGCGCCGCCTCGGACCCGGCCGAGTCGCTGAGCACGGCGTGCACCATCGTCCGGTCGCCCGGCAACGGGGTGGGTATGACGGCGGCAGTGGCGACGCCCGGCACCTGCGCGGTCGCCGACCGCACCGCGTCGGCCTCGCCGGCGTCGGCGGTGATGATGGTGGGGGAGCCCGTGCCGCCGGGGAAGTGCTCGTCGAGCAGGTCCTGCCCGGCGACCGAATCGACGCTGGTGAGGAACACATCGGTCTGCGTGGTGCCGTGCGCGCGCAGCTGCGGCACCAGCGCGACGCAGCCGAGCAGCACCAGCGCGGTGACGATCCAGATCGGGCGGGGCCGTCGGTCGACGGTGCCGGAGATGCGCCCCCACAGGCCGCTGACCTCCGGGTGCTCGGAGCCGGCGCGCGGCGTCAACGGCCAGAACGGGGCGCGGCGGCACAGCAGCAGCGCCGCCGGCAGGAACGTCATCGATGCCAGCCAGGCCGCCGCGATGCCGATCGCGGCGATCGGCCCCAGGTCGCGGTTCGACCCGAGGTCGGAGAACAGCAGGCACAGCAGCCCGAGGATGACCGTCGACGCGGACGCGGTGATCGCGCCGAACGTGGCCCGCCAGGCGGTGCGCATCGCCACCCACGGCTCGTCGTGATCGCGCAGCTGTTGCCGGTAGCGCGAGACCAGCAGCAGCGCGTAGTCGGTCGCGGCGCCGAACACCAGGATGAACAGGATGCCCTGGCTCATGCCGCTGAGCTGGATGACGCCGGAGGTCGCCAGCCGGTAGACCGCCAGAGCGGCGGCGCTGAGCGCGAACACGGCCGAGGCCAGCACGATCAGCACCAGCAGCGGACCGCGGTAGACCAGCAGCAGGATGAGCGCCACGACGCCGCCGGCGACCAGTAGCAGCATGCCGTCGATGCCCGAGAACGCCTCGACCAGGTCGGCGATCTGCCCGGCCGGCCCGGCGACGTAGACCGTCAGGCCGCCGGGCGGGTCGGCCAGCCGCTCGCGCAGATCCTGCACCCGGTCCGTGGCGGTGTCGTCGGCCGGGATCGGAACGACGGCCTGCGCGGCCAGCCCGTCGTCGGACACCGTGACGTCCGTGTCCAGGGTCGAGGCGAGGTAGTCCCGGTCGGCGGCGGTGACGCCGGCGTCCCGCCCGGCGACGACGATCGCCGGCAGCGTCGCGGCCCGTCCCTCCGGACGCGCGGCGGCCAGCTCCGCCTGGACCTGGGCGGCCTCCGAGCTCTCCGGCAGGTATGACGAGGAATCGTTGCTGGCGACGCCGCTGAGACCGCCGATCGTCGGGCCGCCGAACCCGCCGACGACGAGCCACGCCACGACCAGCAGGGCGGCCAGCGGCAGGATCAGCCGCGGACGCGCACGCCCGTCGGCCGGTGCGGCTGGAATACTCACGGTCGGATCGTATCGGGGGAGCACCCGCCCAGCGGGGAGGTCGGTGAGGAGAGCAGATGCCGCGAGAGGACGGCCGCCGCAGCGCGCGCCTGACCTGCGGGCTCATCGCGTTGGCCGGCGGCCTGCTGATGGTCGGCAGCACGTTCCTGGGGTGGATCACCACCGCGATGCAGGGCGGGGGGCGCACCGCCATCTCCGGCTGGGGCAGCATCTCCGGCGGCGACGAACTGGTGGACGGGGTCAACATCAACACGCTGATGGCCGGCACCGGGGAGGGCAGCTACCGGCCGGCCGTGCCGATGCTGGTGGTCGGCCTGGCGGTGATCATCCCCGCGCTGATCCTGACCGTGACGGGGGCCGGTTCCCGGCCGCACCGGATCGTCGGGTGGCTGCTCGCCGCGGGTGGTGCGGTCGGAGCCGGCTGGGGGATGGCCAAGTGGATCGCCCCGGGTGATGCGCTCGGGGTGCTGCCCGGCGACGAGGGCGCCGCCGGGTGGGGCCCGGTGGTCGGGACGATCGGCGGTCTGGCCGTGCTCGTGGCGGCCGTGCTGCTGCTGATCGGGGCGCTCGACCCGCCGGAGCCGGTCGCCCGGCGCGGGATCCAGCCCTCGCGCTGACCGG
>CAZIIX010000052.1:5593-8848 GCA_964539345.1 uncultured Actinomycetes bacterium
GGCGGGCAGTGCGGACCGGCGGGCGCGCAGGGGCCGGCCGGGCACGACCTACTCGGCGTCGTAGAGCTGCGTCTTGTCGAACTTGCGCCGGCGCCGGGCGGGTCGGGCCGCCGGATCGCGTGCCTCGCCGGCAACCGGCGCCGGGGTGCTGCCGGGGACCGGTACGCGGGCGCCGTTGCGGGCCGCGTCCGGCCCGGCTGCCTCGTCATACCCATTGGCCTCGTCATGCCCGCTGGCTCCGTCATCCCCGTCCTCGTCGGGCAGGTAGATGTCGCCGGACACCGGGTCGGTGAACTCCCGGTAGATGAAGTAGCCGAGCCCGATCACCGCGATCGCGCCGAACGAGAGCCATTGGATCGCGTAGGAGAAGAACGGCCCGCTGTCCTGCTCGGGCAGTGCGATCGCCTCGATGACGCCGGGGGAGTGCGGTTCGAGCTGCAGATAGCCGCGGTAGACGGGCGTGTCGGTGTCGATGATCGTGGAGGCGGCGGCGGTGTACTCGTTGCGCCCGTCCGGCGCGCTGACCGCGGGGCGGTGCTTCGGATCGATCTGGTCGGCCTTGATCCGGCCGTGGACCGTCACGGTGCCCTCGGGCAGCGCCGGCAACGCGGCGCCGGCCTGCACCGACTGGAACGGCACATAGCCGCGATCGACCAGCACCGTCGGGCCGGCCGCAGTGACGAACGGCACCACCACCTCGAACGCCGGGCCCCCGTCGTTGTCGTGCCGCAGCCGGATGTAGGCCTGCCCGTCCGGGTCGAAGCTGCCGGTGGCGGTGACCGTGTGCCAGATGGCGTCGTCCGGCGGCTGCGCCTCGGTGGACATCAGCCGGTCGATGGCGACCGGGTCGGCGGCCAGCGCGGCCGAGATCGCCTTGTTCTGCGCGGACTGCTCGGCATTGCGGTCGAACTGCCACGGGGCCAGGAAGAAGTAGCAGGCCAGGGTGAACGAGATCGCCGCGATGATCAGCGCGATCCACCGCGGTGTGACGAGGAAGCGCAGGCGCGCCAGCGTCGAGCGCGGCGTGCTGCCGTCGGTGGGATCCGTCATGCCGCCAGCGGCCCGCCCGGACCGGCGGTGCCCGGGACCGGCGTGCCGCGCCGCCCGGCCCGGTCCGTGCTGTCGAGAGAGGTGCTCATCCCTTCATTGTGGCCTGTCAGACTGGAGGCACGGCAGAGCGAGGGTGGCCACCGTCGCCCCGCCCAGCCCCGGCGTGAGGAGGACCACACCGACATGGCAGTTCCGCTGGCCGCGCTGATCGCGGCGCTCGACGACGCCTACCCGCGGTCGCTGGCCGAACCCTGGGACACCGGCATCGGCCTGACCTGCGGTGATCCGGCCGACGAGATCGGCAGCGTGCTGCTGGCGGTGGACGTCGACCCCGCCACGGTCGCCGAGGCGCGCGAGATCGGGGCCGGGCTGCTGGTCACGCACCACCCGCTGCTGTTCCGGCCGGTCCAGTCCGTCGCCGCCGACTCGCCGAAGGGGTCGCTGCTGCACCCGCTGATCCGCGGCGGCATCGCGCACTTCGCCGCGCACACCAACGCCGACCGGGCCGTCGGCGGGGTCAACGACGCACTCGCCGGCGCCCTCGGCCTGGTCGGCACGACGCCGCTGGTGCCGGTCACCCCCGTCGCCTGGGACAAGCTCGTGGTGTTCGTGCCAGACAGCGAGACCGACGGGGTGATCGCCGCGCTCGCCGCCGCCGGCGCCGGCACCATCGGCAACTACGGCGAGGCCGCGTTCGTCGGATCCGGCGAGGGCAGGTTCCGGCCGCTGACCGGCGCGACGCCCGCGGTGGGCACCGTCGGCCGCCTCGAGCGGGTGCCGGAGAACCGGGTGGAGATGGTGCTGCCGCGCGACCGCCGGGACGCCGTGCTGGCCGCGCTGCGCGCAGCTCACCCCTACGAGGAGCCGGCGTTCGAGATCTACGCCACCGCGCCGGTCGGCCGCCCCACCGAGGGACTCGGCCGCGTCGGACGGCTGCCCGAGCCGATGACCCTCGCGGCGTTCACCCGGTTCGTGGCCCAGGCGCTGCCGGCCACCGCCGCCGGGGTGCGGGCCGCCGGGGACCCCGACCGGACCGTGTCCACCATCGCGGTGTGTGGCGGCGCCGGCGGCGGCGAGCTCGCATCGGCGACCGCGGCCGGCGCGGACGTGTACGTCACCTCCGACCTGTCGCACCACACCGTGGCCGAGCATGTGGCCGATCCGGCGCGGCCCGCCGTGGTCGGCGTCGCGCACTGGGCCGGCGAGTGGCCCTGGCTGCCGCACGCCGCGCAGGTGATCCGCGACGCGACGGACGGTAGCGTCGACGTGACGGTGTCCACCCGCTGCACCGACGCGTGGACGCTGCACAGTGCGAGTCCCTCGACCGAAGGAGCATCCTCCCGTGCCCCAAGCTGACCCGGCCGTTCAGCAACTGCTGCTCGACCTCGCCGACGTGGACCAGGCCGCCGATGCCGCACGCAGCCGCCGCGCCACCCTGCCCGAGCTCGCCATCATCGCCGACGCCGGTACCCGCTGCGAGAAGCTCGAGGGCGAACTGGTGCTGGCCCGCGCCGAGAT
This sequence comes from uncultured Actinomycetes bacterium, assembly GCA_964539345.1. Classification (GTDB taxonomy): domain Bacteria; phylum Actinomycetota; class Actinomycetes; order Mycobacteriales; family Nakamurellaceae; genus Nakamurella. The sequence goes on from CAZIIX010000052.1 coordinate 8,162, forward strand.
CGGCGACCTGGATCTCGCCGCCCGGAAACTCGACGACGAGATCGACGCGGTGAGGGCCCGGGAGAAGCGGGACGCCGACCTGCTGGCATCCGGCACCGCCCCGGCCAAGGAACTGGAGAACCTCCAACGGGAGATGGAGTCGCTGGCGCGGCGCCAGTCCACGCTGGAGGACGACGCGCTGGAGCTGATGGAAAAGCGCGAGGAGGCCGACGCCGCGATCGCGAAGCTGCAGGCCGATGCGGACGCGTCCGGCTCCGAACTGGCGCGGGCCACCGCCGTCCGGGACGAGCAGTTCGCCGCCATCGACGCCGAACTCGCCGAGCTCGACTCCCGGCGACAGGGGCTCGTCCCGGGCATTCCGGCGGAGGTGCTGGCGGTCTACGACCGGCTGCGCAACGCCGGCAAGGTCGCGGCCGCGCCGCTGCGCGGGGACCGGTGCATGGCGTGCCAGATCGCGCTGGACCGGGTGTCGGTGGAGGAGATCCGCTCCGCCCCGGTCACCGCGCTGCAGCGCTGCCCGGAATGCAGCGCGATCCTGGTCCGGGGCGAGGCCTGACCGGCGGGTTCGCGGCACCGTCCGGAGCGGCGGGCGGCGCCGCTCGCGCTGCCGAGCGGGTGGCGGGTGGCGCTGCTGGCCGTGGCCGAGCGGGTCAGCGCCTCGCGGACGACCGGGTCAGCGCCTCGCGG
>CAZIIX010000052.1:8948-12941 GCA_964539345.1 uncultured Actinomycetes bacterium
AGCGCCTCGCGGCGACGCCGCGCACGGCCGCCCACGCCTCCCGCGCGCCGGCCTGGCGCCCCAGCCGCAACGTGCGCCGGGGATCGTGCACGTAGCGGCCGGACGGCAGTCGGCCGCCGGTGAGCAGCTCGCGCACCGCGACACTGGCCAGCGCCGCGCCGCTGTTGGCCGTCGAACCCAGCTGCGGATTGCCCGCCAGCTCGGTGCCCACCGCCACCGCCGACCGCAACAGCCGCGCGCTGAGATTCCGCAGGCCCACCAGCCGGATCGTGGTGATCAGCGCGGCCTTCTCGGGAAGCGTGCCCTGCAGCAACTGTCGCGTCACCGATAGCGGGATCACACCGTTGAACGGTGTCGTCGGGCCGAGGTCGTGCCGCTCGACGTCGACCACCGACCGTTCGCCCACATCGCTGACCATCAGCAGCGGCACCCGGCGCCGCGCCGCGTAGCGCCGCAGCCGCGCCTTGACCGCCAGGTCGTCCACCTCCTCGATGATCACATCCGGCCGGAACCCGTCGAGTGCACCCTGCTGGTCCTCGTCATAGTGGCCGTCGAGGTGGACCTGGTCGACGAACGGGTTCGCCTCGCTGATCTTCCGCGCCTGCACGTGCAGCTTCGACATGCCGACCTCGCGCATGGTCGCGCGCAGCCGGTTGAGGTTCGTAGGCCGGAGCACGTCCCCGTCGGCGAGCAGGAAGCCGCCGCCGATGCCGAGCTGGACGAGTTGGTCGACCAGGGTGCTGCCCACGCTCAACCCGATGACGGCGATGCGCGCCGACCCCATCCGCCGCTGCTCCGCCCCGGTGATCAGGTCCCGGTTGCGGAACGTCTGTAACGCCCGGTGGTCCTCCGGCGTCGGGTAGCGGACCAGCTCGCCGGCCCAGGGGAAGTGCACCCAGCATCCGTAGCGCTGCCCGTGCTCGGTGAACTCGCCCACGTAGCGGGCCCGGGCGTCGGCGTCGCCGTGCGGGCCCGCCCGGTGCAGGTCGTAGAGATCGGCGGCGATGTGCGGCAGCGGGTCGACGATGGACCGGATCCGTCCGGTGGCGAGCAGCGCGTCGAGACGTGCCGTCGCATCCGGGTCCGCACCCATGACGAGGGTCGGCGGCTGCCACTCCCGTCCGGTCTGCAACGAGCGCCACCGTTGCCCCTCCCACGGCAGCGCCGTCACAACGTCACCGCGCGGGTCGATGCGTCGCGGATGCGCAGGGCGGTGGTCGCATCGCACCGCAGGTGCTCGTCCGGCAGATCGTGGGTGAGCAGACTCAGCGTGCGCGCGAACCGGTGCGCCGCGGCGGGGTCCGACGCGGACTCGATGTCCGCGAGCAGCAGTTCGGGCAGCCCGGTGATCGAGATGTGCGCCGGCACCAGCGGTGTCACCCGGGCGCTGTCCGGCTCCGGCGGGATCTGTCGGCCGGCCAGCCGCAGCGCGGTGCCGAACGATGCCTGCAGCGCGGTGAAGCTCGCCTCGGTGAGCGACATCGTCCACAGCGCCCGCGGCGCGGCGCGCAGACAGGTCTGGATCACCTCGCGCAGCACGACGTAGGTGGCCAGCGGCGTGGCATGGGGCTCGTGGCACAGCGCGCCGCATTCGGACACCGCGATCGAGGCGTCGGAGTGCGCGTTCTCGACCAGCAGCCGATCCGCGTCATACATCGCGGTCCGGAACGACGGCCAGGACGGCAGCGATGCCAGCCCCACACCCGGGTCGGGCCGGACTAGTCGGCAGGACGCCGCCGGATCGCCGTGCCGGTCGATCGCCATCCAATAGGTGACGTGCGGCCCGCGGCACCCGTCCAGGTCGGCCGGCAGCCGCCCGTCGGCGTCGATCCCGGCATCGGTGATGAAGCCGCGGGCCAGGTAGGACCGGGCCTGGATCTGCTGGGCACGCAGCGCCAGCGCCGACGAGTCCGCCTCGGTGAACCGGATCAGGGTGAAACTGCCATAGCGCGAACAGATCAGCCGCTCATAGCAGGCGAGAGGCAGGTGCGAGGGACTGGTACCTGCCTCTAGAGCCATGGAACCGCTTTCTGTCGTCCACCCCGATGGTCGCCCGCATCGAAGCGTACCCAACCGCGCGGGCACCTCGCGTGCCAGCGGCCGAGTCGCCGTCGGCATGTCGCCGCGCGGCGGCGATCGCGGCAAAGCGGACGAGCCTGCGGGGGAAAGATCATCACCCACGGTGCGGCACGGTGACAAACCGTGATAATGACCGGGATTCGGTGTAGCGTCGCGTACTGACCGTGACCGTCGGCATTCCCGGCCGGGGCTGACCGCTCGAAGGAAGAAGCATGGCAACGAGCCACATCGCGACCACCGGCAGCGCCGGCCCGCACTGGGCCGTCCGCCGCATCTGCGCCCCGCTCGCCGTGACGGCGCTGTTCGCCGCGCCGGCCGCGATGCTGAGCGCGACACCCGCGGTCGCGGCACCGGCGTCGACGGCGGTCTCGCAGACCGGTCCGGGCTCGAGCAGCTGGACAGTTCCGGCAGGGGTGGCGCAGGTCCGGATCTTCGTCGCCGGGGGCGGCGGGGGCAGCAGCACCGGCCCGGATGGTGAGGTGGCCGGGTACGGCGGCGAAACCGCCGATGGCGCGTTCCCGGTGGCGCCCGGCGACGTGCTGCAGTTCACCGTCGGTGGCGTCGGCGGCGACTCCTCCGGGCCGACCGGTGGTGCCGGCGGGACCGGTGGCACCGCCGGCACCGACGGGGAGGACGGCACACCCGATGGCTGCGTCACCGACGGCGAGCCCGCCGACTGCCCGGGCGGTGGTGGCGGCGGCGGGGCAACCGTCGTGACGGGCTCGTCGGGACTGTCCATCGCGGCGCGGGGCGGTACGGGCGCCCAGGGCGTCGGCCTCGACGAGAGCGATCAGGCCATCACGGCCGCCGGCGGGCCGGGTGGCGGCACCACCGACTGCTCCGGGACCGCGACCGGAACCGGCTGCGGCTCCGGCACAGTCGGCCAGGCGCAGAACGGCTCGGTGCAGATCGCCGTCACCGCCGTCACGACCACGACGACGGTGCAGTCGTCGGCCAACCCGGCCACCTCCGGGGCGGACGTGGATCTGACGGCGGTGGTGAGCAACGCGTTCGACCCCGCCACGGCCCCGACCGGCGGCACCGTCACGTTCCAGGTGGGCAGCACCGAGTTGTGCACCGCGGTCCCGGTGGTCGCGCAGGGGGGCGCCGGGATCGCCGGCTGCCGCGTGTCGCAGCCGGGGATCGGAACCCATCACGTGACCGCCCAGTACACCGGGAGCGGGCTCGGCCCCACCGGCTATTCGTTCGCCGCGTCGACGGGCTACCTCGACCAGGTGGTGACGAAGGCCGGCGTGGCCGTCTCGTTGGCCGTGGCTCCGCAGACGATGTGCCTGGTGCCCGGCACCTCGGCACCGGTGGTCACCGGCGTCGTGTCGGCCGATGACGACGGCGTCCCGACCGGGCCGGTGGTGGTCTCCGTCGCGGCCGGCGACCAGGACGCGCGGTCCTTCTCGGTGCCGCTCGACGGACACGCCGGCTACCGCATCGCACTGCCCGGCCTGGCCGAAGGTACCTACTCGCTGACCGCCGACTACGCCGGCGACGGCACCTACGACGGTTCGACGTCGGCGAGCCAGTCGCTGGTCATCACCGGGGACTGCCCGGCGACCGGCGGGGAGACGACCGAGGGTGACACCGAGGGTGCCACGTCCAGCAGGACGCCACCGCCGTCCGCATCCGGCGACGAGCCGGACGACACGTCCGCCGCGTCCGGCCACGCCGACGGATCCGCGGCCGAGCCAGCGGCCTGGAAGTCGCAGACGCAGCCGCGCAAGCCGGAACTCGCCAAGACCGGTATCGCCACCGGGCACCTGCTCGGCGCCGCGCTGCTGCTGCTGGCCGGCGGCGGCACGGCGCTCTGGGTCGGCCACCGGCGGCGGGGAGTGGGGCGAGGCAGCCTGTAAGCCGGGTTCTGTTCCCGGGTGCCTTGCGGCGATCCCGTTCGGCGACCAT
>CAZIIX010000053.1:0-4278 GCA_964539345.1 uncultured Actinomycetes bacterium
GCCGCCGACCCGGCCGTCCCCGCGGCGGCACCGCTCGATCCCGATCGCGTCCGCCGTCATCGGCGCCGCGTTGGGCACCGTCCTGGCCATGGTGTTCGACAGCTACCTCTACCTCGCATTCGCCGCACTCGGCCCGGTCATGATGCTGGGCTCGGCGCTGTCCGACCGCGTGGCGGGACGCCGTTCGCATCGCCGCGCACTCGCCGACTATCGCGCAGCGACCCGCCGCTACGGCGCCTCGCGCGCCACGGTGCTCGCTGCCGACCGGCGCGCGGCCTGGAGCCGATGGCCGGACGCCGCCACCCTGCTGTGGCGCGCCCGAGCGGCCGCCGCGCAGCTCTGGGACCGCCGACCCGGCGAGCCCGGCTATCTCGAGGTCGCGGTCGGCTCCGGCGCACGCCCCACCCGCGCGTCGGTGGCCACGGACGGCGCCGACGGTGACGGGACGGTCCGACCATTGGTGCGAGATGTTCCCCTCACCATGACGTTGTCCGGGCCGGTATGCGTCGCCGGGGATCGTGCCCGTGGCCTCGCGCGATGGGTCCTGCTGCAGCTGGTCTGCTCCCATTCGCCGCGCGACCTGGCCATCACCTTCGTCGATCCGGGCGAGGACCTGATCGCCTGCCGGTATCTCCCGCACGTCGCCGGTGGAATCGCGGTCCGCACCTCACCCGCGGCCCCGCGTCTGCCGGTGGTCGGCGACCCCGCAGCAGCGCAGGCGACGACAGGGCAGTCGACGGACCTGCTCGCGGTCCTCGACGGGCCGGCCGCCGTCGACAGCGGCCTCGGCCGGTCGCTCACCGCGCTCGCCCGCCGCGATCGTGGCGGCGGGGTGGTGCTGACGGTCTCACCGTCCGGGAAGGTCTCGGTCGAGGCGACGGATGCCGCCGCGGACGGTGTCGTGGCCGACGAACGCGGCCGCGTCATCGTCATGGCCCTCGTCGGATCCGTCTCCGAGCTGCCTCGCGGATGGGCCCCGGCCGATGGAGCCCCGGCCGATGGCACCCAGGCCGCGGCCGCCGACGACGACCCGACGTGCGTCGACGCGGCCGGGCCGATCCATGCGACGGCGGTCGCGCCGGGGACCCTCGCCCAGGTGTGCCGGCACCTCGCCCCGCTGCGCGACGCCCCCGCCGGCCGGACGCACGTCCCCGCCGGTCCGATCCCACTCGCCGACCTACTCGGCACGGCCACCGCGGACCGGCTCTCCCGGAGCTGGCGCCGCTTCGACCCGGCGGACCACGCGTCGCACCCGGCCGCCGCGCCATCCGCATCGCCCTGCGCGACCATCGGTCTCGGCGGCGACGGCCCCATGACGATCGACCTCGACCGCGACGGGCCGCACCTGCTCATCGCCGGAACGACGGGCTCGGGCAAGTCCGAACTGCTGCGCAGCCTGATCGCCAGCCTGGCGTACGCGGCACCTCCGAGCGCCGTCACGTTCCTGCTCGTCGACTACAAGGGCGGCGCCGCGTTCCAGGCGGTCGGCGCCCTGCCCCATGTGGTGGGCGTCCTCACCGACCTCGACCCGGCGCTGTCGGGCCGCGCGCTGGCCAGCCTGCGCGCCGAGCTGCGCCGCCGGGAACGCGTCCAGGCCGCGGCCGGACCGGCACCTGCCCGCCTGGTCATCGTCATCGACGAGTTCGCCACCCTGGCGACCGAACTGCCCGAGTTCCTCGCCGGGCTCCTGGACATCGCCCAGCGCGGACGGTCACTGGGGCTCCACCTGGTCCTCGCGACCCAGCGGCCCGCCGGTGTCGTCTCGCCGGCCATGCGTGCGAACATCAACACCCGGATCTGCCTGCGGGTGACGGAGACCACCGACTCCGTCGACGTCATCGGCACCGATGCGGCTGCCCGCATCCCGGCGCACGCCGCCGGACGCGGCTGGGCGCGGACGCCACGCGGGCTCGTCGCATTCCAGACCGCGCTGGCCGGCGCGGCGGGCACACCGGAGCTCCAGGTGTTCCGCTGCGCCGATCCGCGGTCGGCCGCCGTCGGCGCGCCGGCACCCGCCGCGGGTCGGCCCGCCCCCGCGAGACTCCCTGCCCGCGCGCAGCCCCGACCCACACCGCCCCCCGCGCGGCCGCGAGCCACTCCGTCCGATGAGGACACTCCGTTGGACCGCCTGATCCGGGCGGCCCGGCACGCCGCCCGCGACCATCCGACGCCGCCGCGCCCGTGGCTGCCGCCCCTCCCGCGCCGCATCGACCCCGCGGCCGTGGCCGCCGACTGCTGGGCGGTCGCGGACCTGCCCGACGAGCAGCGCCAGGAACCGCTCCGGGTCCCGGACGCCGCGATCATGGTCACCGGACCGACCGCCTCGGGACGGACCACCGCACTCCGACGGATCGCGTCCATCACCGCAGCGGCCGGCCACGAACTGCTGGTGGTCGATGCGGCCGGGCAGCTGCGCGATCTCGCCGCGTGGCCGCAGGTGAGCAGCTACCTCGATCTGGCCGACCCGCTGCTGGTGCTCCGCCTGCTGCACCGGCTGATCGAGCCGGACGCGGGCACGCAGCGACGGCGCGACCTGATCATCGACCATCTGGACCTGGTGGCAACGGCGCTCGATCGCGCCGACTTCACGACGGGGGCCAGTCTGCTCACCGAGATCGGCACCCGAGCGACCGCGCCCGTCCGGCTGATCGCCAGCGGCCCGGCGGCCATGGCGCACCAGCGCATCGCCGCCGGGTTCCCCTGCACGGTGTCGCTGGGCTCGGACGACGGCGGCATCCCCGGTCGCGGACGCCGGAACGGCACCACCATCCAGATCGTCGACGCGCCCGCGGCCCCGACGCGCGAGACGCCGGGCACCGCCGCGCCCTGGCCCGATCCGCTGATCGTTCGCAGCCTGCCGACGACCGTCTCCCGCCTGGCCCTGCCGGCACCCCGACCCGAGGCGGTGCCGGTCGGCGTCGGCGGTGACGACGCGCGCGCCATCCCGGCGGACCTCGCCGGGCCGGGCGGCGCATGGGTCGTCTCCGGGCCGCGCGGCACCGGCGTGACGACCGCGCTGGCAACCCTCGCGCGCGGAGCCGCCGACGCCGCCATCCCCACGGTCTGGACGATTACCGCCGACTCCCGGCGACGCCCCCCGCCCCGGCATGACGGGGTCGCCGTGCTGGACCTCAGCGCCGGGCCGGAACCGCTCCGCGAGTTCCTCGCCGCGCACACCGGCCCGCTCCTGCTCGTGGTGGACCAGGACGGCGCCGGCGCCGATCACCCGGCCGCGCCGCTGCTGGAGCGCTACTGCCGGGTCTGCGGGCAGGGCCAGCACCTCATCCTCGGCGAACGCGCGGACGTGCTCGCCCGGGCGGCGCGCGGGCACCTGCGCACCGCGCTCTCGTTCGCCCGCGGCATTCTCCTTCAACCGGATCCGGCCACCGCCGCGCTGCTGTCGGTGACCGTGCCGCGACGTCCCGGTCCGCGCCGACCGGGCCGCGGCTGGTGGACCGACGGGTCAGCCACGGTGCCGATCCAGGTCGCGCGGGACGACGACCCCTAGCGCCACCAGGCCGCCGACCCCGCGAGGGCGACGGCTAGCGCCGGCGGGCCGCCCTGGAGAGATCGGGCCCGCCCGCGACCATGGTCAGCAATGTCACACCGCCACCGCGGCCCATTTCGTTGACGCGTCACCTTTCAGGGAATACAGTGAAGAGGAATTAGTTGAACATTCACGTATCTGTTCATTCCGAAGGGAGCCATTCATGACCACCACCGACACTGCCACCGCCCCGACCCTGACCGGAACCTGGGACGCCGACGTCGTGCATTCCGAGCTCGCGTTCAAGGTGCGGCACATGGGTGTCGGCAAGGCCGGCGGCACCATGGCGCTGACGTCCGCGACGCTCGAGCTCGGCGATGGGGGCATCGCCGACGGCTCCGTCACCGCCGTCATCGACGCGCACAGTGTCGAGACCAAGAACGACGCGCGCAACGACCATGTGCGTTCGGATGACTTCCTGGACACCGCCCACCATCCGACGATCGAGTTCCGCTCGACCGGCGTGCGCGACTTCGACGGCGAGGAGTTCGAGCTGGCCGGTGACCTCACCATTCGCGGGATCACGCGCCCGGTCACGCTCCGGGCCGAGTTCCTCGGTGCCATCGTGGACGCGAGCGGGGCCGACCGTCTGGGGTTCGCCGCCGCCGGAACCATCAACCGGCAGGACTTCGGTGTCAAGTTCTCCCCCGTCTTCGGCGTCAGCAATGCCGTCGTGTCGGACAAGGTGGAGCTCACCATCGAGGCGGAGTTCACCCGCGCCGCGGAGTAGG
>CAZIIX010000053.1:4378-11333 GCA_964539345.1 uncultured Actinomycetes bacterium
TCGGACAAGGTGGAGCTCACCATCGAGGCGGAGTTCACCCGCGCCGCGGAGTAGGCATCGCGGTTCGCGATCCGTCGGACGGACAGCGGCAGCGCCGCGGAGATTGGCTCCGCGGCACTGCCGGCGCTCGGCACGCCGCCGAGGCTTGACCCAACGGGTCCACGGACCGGGCCCACACCGGGCCGGCGGCCCCCGTCGCTCAGACGTCCAGCTCCGCCACCAGATAGGCGACCTCGGCCGGGGCGTACCACGCGAGGTCGACATCCTCCGCGTTGCCGACGATGATCTCCGCGTCGGCCTGTCCCATGTCGGCATCGTCGATCACCCGTGCCGCCTCGGCGACCACGGCGGCCGCATCTCCCCCGTCCATGTGGATGGACGCCACCGCCGACCACGGAACCGTCCCGGTCACGCGCACCGCGGCACGGTCCAGGTCCGCCCGGTCGGTGACCGTCGCCTGCTCGGCGAATGCGTCGCCGTCCGGGCCGGACGTTCGTCGGTCACCCGACCCGGGCCCGCCCCCGGCGATCTCCGCGGCGACCACGACCCGCACCGGCTCGGCCCCCGTCCCGGCGATCAGCCGCAGCGATGCCAATGCCGCGTCATGTATCGCGAGGTACTCCAGTTCCGCCCGGTCGGCGGCCCGGTACTCGCCCTCCAGCGCCTCGGTGACCGCGAACCCGGTCCCCGCGACCGGGCGGATCCGCTCGTCCGCCAAGGCTTGTCGGAGCATCGGCAGCGTCGCCGGCAGGTAGACCCTCATCGGCCCTGCCGCCCGGCACCGGAGGCGGCCGCCCGCTCGGTCCGCGCCCGTCCGCGACGGCGGGGCGGGGCGCCGCCGCGCAGTTCCGTCGCGGCCTCGTCCAGCAACCGGGTGAACTCACTGCCGTCGGTGAGCGCGTCCTGATCGGTGGTGACGCCGACGTAGACCTCGCCGCGGTAGGACGTGCAACCGATCGCCACCGCGTGGCCCTTCGCGAGCGGCACGACCGGGTACATCGCCTGGACCGGGTAGCCGGCGATGTACAGCCGCCGCTGCGGGCCGGGAACGTTCGTCACCAGCATGTCGTAGCTGCGTCGCGAGAGCTGCCCGGCCACGCGGGCCCCGAGACCGTGCAGCGTCGGCGGCGCGAAGCGACCCAGGGCCATCAGGGCCCCGGCCGTCACGCCGCGGCCCGATTCGGCGTGCGACTGCGTCTGGTAGGAGATCTGGTGCAGCCGCATCACCGGATTCGGTTCGGCGACGGGCAGGTCGATGACGTAGGAGTCGACGGTCGGCGTCCCCTCGCCGGATTCCGGCCGCACCGACATCGGCGTCAGCACGCGAATCTCGGTGCCGGAGGTCACCGGGTCGCCGCGGGAGAGCATCCACGACCGCACCGCACCGGCCAACACGGCCAGGATCACGTCGTTGACCGTGCCCCCGTGTGCGGCTCGGATGGCCTTCACGGTCGGCAGTCCCAGTGTGCCGCAGGCGAATCCGCGTGGTCCCGCGATCGGGACGCTGAGCGACAGCCGGGGGCGCGGCTGCAGGGAGCGGCGCAGCAGTTGCGCGGCGAGCACGGCCGTGTCCGCGACGGACTTCACGGTCGACCTGACGTCCATGGCCGCCAGTCGCGCGGCGTCGAGGCCCTCGGCCGGCCGGGCCACCAGATCGGCGAGCGCATCGACGACGAGATCGACATTGCTCGGCGCGGGCGTCGGGACCCAGGGCGTCTCCGTCCGCTCCTTGGCCGTGCGCGAGGTCTCCAGCAGGGCGGCCGCGACGTCGACGGCTCCCATGCGGTCGACGAGGGCCTCGTGCGTCTTGTTGATCAGTGCGACGCGCCCGCCCTCGAGCCCCTCGACGATGTAGAGCTCCCAGAGCGGCCGCCGCCGGTCCAGCGGACGCGAGATCAACCGGCCGACCAGCGCGTCCAATTCCGCCGTCGACCCGGGGGTGGGCAATGACGAGCGGCGCACGTGGTAGTTCAGGTCGAAGTCGTCGTCATCGATCCAGACGGGCCGCGCCAATCGGCCCGGCACGGTCCGTACCACCTGCCGGTAGCGCGGCAGCGCACCGAGCCGGTTCCACACCCGATCGGCGATGCGTTGGTAGTCGAAGCCGCTGGTCGGCTCCAGGATGACGACTCCCCCCACGTGCATCGGCGTGGCGGCGTCCTCGGCCTGCAGGAAGGCAGCATCGACGGCGGACAGCCGGTCCGTGGGGAAATCGCTCACCTGCTCATCGTGGCACAGGGCGGCGCCGGCTCACAGGGCCCGGCGGGACGTCACAGGGTCGCGGCGAGACGGCCCACCGCTGCGGTCAGCGGCGACTTCGGTGCGGCGACGGAGAGCGGAACGCCGTGTTGCCAGCCGGTGTCCGCCGCGGCCCTGTCCTCGGGGAGCAGCGCCACCGGCTCCACACCCGCCAGCCGCCGCACGGCGTCGATGGCCTCCGCCTCGGACGCCGCCGTCTTCCGGACCCGGTTGAGCACCACGCGCGGAGAGCTGCCGTCCACGGCGGCGGACAGGTCGGCCAGGCCGCGCACCAGCCGCTCGATCCCCGGCGGATCCGCCGACCCTACCGCCACCGTGAGGTCTGCCTCGTCCAGGAATGCGAGCGTCGCACCGTTGCGGCGCGGCGCCATCGTGTCGAACGTGATCTCCTCGTCGGTCTCCAACGGCGCCGCACAATCGACGATGACGAGGTCGACCAGCCCGCGGGCGATGCGCAGCACCGTCGGGATCGCCGACGGCCGAACCTCGGGCCATCGGTCCGCCCGGGCGATGCCGGTCAGCAGCGCGAGGCGATCGCCCACCTTCCAGCACAATTGGGTGAGTTCGTCGGCGTCCAGGCGACCGTTGGCCGCCAGCCGGCAGGCACCCGCGAGTCCCGGCGACTCGTCGAGAAGCCCGAATGCGCTCGCCAGCAGTCCGCCGTAGATGTCCGCGTCGATGAGCAGGACCGACCGGCCGCTCGCCGCCGCCTGGTCCGCCACACCCATCGCCACCGTGGTCCGCCCGGGTGCGCCGCCCGGTCCCCACACCACGACCACGGTCCCCGGCGTGTGACCGGCGCCGTCGGTTCCGGGCGCTACCCGTTCCGCGGCGGCCCGATCGGCCGGATCGATGCCGGGCCGCGCGGTGGGCGGGTCGACCGGTTCGCCACCCGCGCCGTCGCCAGCAGCATCGGCGGGAGCGGAACCGGCCGCTGCGGCGGGCCCGACGCGATCCGCCCCACGGCCCTCGCCGGACTCCAAGGCGTGCCCGTCGGTCGCACCCGGTTCCCGATCCGCGGCGGGCGTCGCCGGCGCGGCATGATGACGACCCGGCGACGATGGTGGGGCGGCCTCGTCGCCGGCCGGCCGCGATTGCTCCGCGGAGGACGGGGGGCGCCAGGCGAATCGCGGGTCGGACGTGTCGCGCAGCGTCGCCGGGCCGGAATCCGGCTGGTCCTCCCGGACGGCACGGCCCACGAGCGCGATGAGCTCCGCGGGCTCGTCGTCGTCCGCGGCGGTGTGCCGCACGCCCATCCGCGCGAGGCGGAGCGCCGTCTCGGTGTCGCCGGCGCGATGGATCGCGATCACGACCATGCCGAAGGCGGTCAACTGGCCGACGGCCTGCATGTCCATCCGGCGGAGGTCCGCCGCGATCAGGCAGGCGGCCGCCTGGCCCGTGGAGGCGGTCGCGAGCAGATCGGTCATGTCTGCGCACCGACGCACCACCGACAGCGGCGCGCCGGGGCCGTCCAGGGCGGCGACCACGGCCGTCTCCCAGGCATGGCCACCGCCGGCTGTCAGGAGTCCTATCGCCACGAGGTCAACCCCCCGTCTGCGGTGCGTCGGAGTGATCGGCGGGCACCGGGTCGCCCTCCCCGCCGTCCCCGGCCGACGCGTCCGCGCTTCCGTCGCCGGCGGACCGGCGATCGGGATCGGACCGCAGGTCCGCGCCGTCGGAGCGCAGCACGATCAGCGGGGAGGTGCCGGGCAGGGCGCGCACCAGCCGATCGGCATCATCGGGGCTGAGCAGCAGCGCGACCTGGTACTTGGAGAACGTCGCGCCGGAGAGCCCGCCGGAGGACGGTGCCACCACGGATTGCACGGTGATGCCGCCCTGCTGCAGCCTCGTCGCGTCGTCGTCGCCGCCGGCCGCGGAGCCCTCATCGGTCAGGTAGAGATCGATGACGGAGCCATGCGCGACGCCCGGAGCCATCCGGTCGGGCTCGACCGGGATCGACACCACCCGCCCGGCGGTCGGGTCGCCGATCGCGTCCGCGGGAATCAGCTCCCCGGCGTGGACCGCCGCGCCGAGCACCCTGCCGGTCAGCGGGGCCGAGGCGTCCAGATAGGCGGCCGCGCTGTCTCCGAGATTGACCTCGACGGCGACCAGGTCGCCTCGGTCGATGACGGTGCCCGCCGCCAGGTCCCGGCTCGCGGACCACACCGGGCTGGTGTGCGAGGACGATCCGATCACCTTGGCACCGAGTACGACGGAGGCGACCAGCAGCAGGACACCGCCGATGACCCGCGCATCCATCCATCGCGGCCTGCGAAGGCGCTGTGGGGTCGGCGGCTCGGGCATGGGCGTTCACTCCCTCGGATCTGATGGCGACGTGTGTCAGTATCGCGGTCCGGGGCAGATGCGCCACCCGACGGGGCACGCTGTGGATAGGAGCGCCGGCGAATGTGGACAATCGCGGCCATCCGCCGCCGTCCCATGGCAAGCTGGCATAGGACACATCAACGACGCGTGTTCGCCGGCAAACCAGCACGAGCGGAGGTCTGTGTGGCATCGGATCGGTTCCTGACCCTGGCCGACGTATCGGACATCCTCAATATCACTGCCAGCCAGACCTATGCGCTGGTACGCAGCGGCGAGCTCCAGGGCATCCAGATCGGCGGCCGGAACCAATGGCGCGTCGAGCGGAGCAAGCTCGAGGAGTACATCGCCGCGGCGTACGAACGCACCGCGGCGAATCTGGCCGAGCAGCCGGGGACGCTGCCGGCCGACACGTCGTCATAGCCGGCACATCGTCACCCGACCGGCCGGGACACGATCGTCACGATCGCGGTCACCGGCACGACGGCCACCGACCGTACCGACGAGGCGCGCCGCGCCTCCCACGCCGGGTGCTGCGCCAACTCCAGGAAGTCCGCGCCGACCCGATCGATGGTGCCGCTGAGCTGCACGTGGTGGCTGTCCGCGGATGGCGCCGCGGTGGACAGCTCGATCTGGACCGGTGCCCGGTCGCGCGCGATACGCCGAACGGCGAGGCGGAAGTCGAAGCGCCGTCCGACCGTGGACAACGGCGGTCCGGATTCGGCGCGCAGTCCGTCGACGGCGGTGACCGCGTGCATCGGGAGGAGTACCTCGCCCGCCCCCTGGCGGACCAGTAACAGCCAGTCGGGCCCGACGTCTGCCAGCGCGCCACGGATCATCGTGCCGCCCGCGGTGCGGATCTGCACGGGCTGGCCCACGGCGCCCAGGCAGCGCTGCACGAACGTGATCGAGCCCGCCGCGACGCGTTGCTGATCGGCCAGCTCCGCCGCCCACTGCGCATGCTCCAACTCGTCGAACTGCGCCTCCAGATCGGCAAAGAGCTCGTCCCATCGCACGACCCCCAGTCTGACAAAACAGACATCGATCGTCAAGAACATCACTATAGGGCTTGACAACATGCATTTGATTGCGTTTGACTGCGTTTCATGATGTTCAATGATGTTAGCGGGCGTTCGTTGGCTCCCCGTCCGCATCGGTCCGGCTCGCCGGGACCGGTGCGGCCGCCAGCGACGCGCCGTCAGGTCGGCCACGGCCCCGGCGCGGCACGAGCGGACCGCGCGACGGCGGCGCTCCATATTGCCGCCGCGCTCGGCGGGTCGGCGGCACTGGCGACGGCATTGCCGGACCCGCGTGATCTCTGGGCGGCGGTCGATGGCACGATCCCACCGCTGTCGGCGTTGGGCGATCTCGTCCTGCTGACCTGCAGCGTGGCCGTATGGGCGGTCTTGGCGTGGGCGGCGCTGGTCACCATCGTGGCCGTCGCGACCCGGTTACCGGGCGGTCTCGGCCGCGCCGGCCGCGCCATGCTGGGCCGTCTGGCGCCGTCCGCCGTGCGCCGCGTGCTGCTGGTTGCCGTCAGCGTCTCCGTCGTCACCGGCGCATCGGCCTGTGCCGCACCCGGCGGCAGTCACGTCGCGGCGGGCGAGGCGACACCGTCCCCCGCAGCGCCCACCGCACCGGCCCCGAGCACCGGGGAACCCCATGAGATCGTGCTCGACCTGGACTGGCTGGCCACCGGGGACGCCGGATCGGCCGTCGCTCCAACCCCGTCGACCCCGGCAACAGCGTCGGCCGAGTCCACCACGACGAGCCGCTCCGCCGCGACGACATCGCAACCGGAGCCCGATTCCCCACCGGCGACGGATTCGACGGCGCCCTCGCCCACACCCCCGTCCGCCGCCACGTCGCCGGAACGCTCGCACGCTGCCACACCAGCACCACCGGAACCGGAACGCTCGCACGCTGCCACACCAGCACCACCGGAGCCGGAGGCTGCGCGCTCGACCGCACCAGCGCCACCGGAGCCCGCCCAGTCGACCGGGCCAGCGCCGCCGGAGTCCTCGGACCCGACCACACCGGAGCCGCCGGGGCGCTCGAACGCGACCACACCGGAGCCGCCGCACCGTGCCAACCCCCTGCCGGCCGCGACCCGGGTGCCGGACACGGGGCACCCGGACGCGTCCGGTGGCGGTCCAGGGCCCCACAACGCTCCGGCCGCCACCGAGGAGCCGGGCCGGCAGCCCGCCACTTCCTACACGGTGCAGACCGGCGACTCGCTGTGGTCGATCGCCGCGAGCCACCTCGCCGACTCGGCGTCGCCCACGCGGATCGATCGGGAGTGGCGCTCCTGGTACGTGGCGAACCGCGACGTCATCGGGAACGATCCGAACCTCATCCTGCCCGGACAGCAGCT
>CAZIIX010000053.1:11433-12842 GCA_964539345.1 uncultured Actinomycetes bacterium
CGCGACGTCATCGGGAACGATCCGAACCTCATCCTGCCCGGACAGCAGCTCACACCACCGACGAACGGGGGCACCCCATGACCGCAGCGACCGATATCCATCAGCCGGCACCGGCTGCCCGGCGCCGCACGACCGGCCGGCCGATGCTCGTGCCGGTGCCCACTCACGAGCCGCCGATCGACACGTCGTGGCCGCCCGAGGCGGATCAGCCCTGGACGCCCGGCACCGAGCCACCCCGGCAGCGCGGGTTCGACACCCCGGCCGCGCCGAGCGGCTCGGCACCGACCGTGCCGCGACCGACCCGGCGGTCACAGGTCGCGACAGCGCCGCTTCCGGCCAGCTGGCCACGGATCGACCCGTGCCCAGCCCCGGGACAGCGAGGCCGCCCCCGTCGGCGGCTGCCGACCCGCTCGCCGCGACCGCGGCAGGCGGCCCACCGCCCGCGGCACCGGTCGAAGATCGTCGCCCGCAACGAGATTCCCGGCTGGTCGCGCGACCCCGATGTAGGAGTGACCATGACATCCACCGCCGACCTCCCGGCCGTCCGCGACGCCGGCGTGACCCTGGCACGGGCACTGATCGAGACACTTGCCGGATGCCGCAGGCTCGAGCAATTGCGTGCGCACTGCGCACCGGAGGTGTACGCGGGTCTGCACGATGCGCCGATGCTGGGCGGGCGGCACGGCACGCAGCTACTACACACCCGGATCTGCGAACCGCGCGACGGCGTCGCCGAAGTGTCGGTGATCTTCCGCTGCGGCGAAACCGTCCGCGCGATGGCCATGCGGTTGCAGGGCGTCGACGGACGCTGGCGGATCACCGCGCTGGAGATCGGTTGACCCGCAACGGTATCCGGGGCCGCCGATGACGGCCGCGCGTCTCAGCGGCTACGCCGCGGTCACGCCCTATTCGGCCGTAACCGGCCGCCCGTGGCACATCTTGTACTTCTTGCCCGACCCGCACGGGCACGGCTCATTCCGACCCGGCTCCTTGGTGGACGTCGCGCCGGCCGCGCCCTTGGCGGTCCGCTTCGCCGCGCCGGACGACCCCGACCCGTTGCGCGTGCCGGACTCCCCCGGCCCGGTGTAGGTCAGCGACTGGGCGGACCGGTCCGGACCGCCGAGCCCCTTCGCCCGCAGCGCCGCCGGAGCGGCCTGCGCCGCGGCGGCCGCCTGCTGCTGCTGCGCGGCCTGCGCCTCCTGGGTGGGCAGCGTCGGCGCCGGCTTCATCCGCGCCCGCACCTGCTTGCGCCGCGGGGCGGCCCCCTCGGCCGCACCGGCCCCGTCTGCCGCGCCGTCCTGCGTCCGCTGCGCCGCGCCGTCCGCGCCCTGCTGCTGATCGGCGGGCACCACCTGCACCTGCAGGTTGAACAGGTAGCCGACCGACTCCTCCTTGAGCGAGTCCTGCAT
>CAZIIX010000054.1:0-4413 GCA_964539345.1 uncultured Actinomycetes bacterium
CAGGTACACCAGCAGACCGATCATCAGGATCAGGTGCGGCTCGTAGAACAGCGCGGCGACCGCCGCCACCAGCAGCACCAGCAGCGACACGATCAGATGCGGCGGCACCCGCACCGCCTTGAGCGCGATCGTCGGGATCCGTGAGACCATCAGCACCCCCATGGCGATCGCCCACAGGCTGACCGTCCACGGGTCGGACCAGAATCCCTCGCCGAAGCGGATCGTCGCCAGCAGCGGGATCGTGGCGAGCAGCGCCCCGGCCGGCGACGGCACCCCGGTGAAGAACCCCTTCGCCCACGGCTTCGGCGTCGTGTCCAGCAGCGAGTTGAACCGGGCCAGGCGCAGCACCGTGCACACGGCGTACACCAGGCAGGCCACCCAGCCCAGGGTCTGGCCCTGCAGCGCCCAGGTGTAGAGCAGCAGCGCCGGGGCGACGCCGAACGAGATGGCGTCCGAGAGCGAATCGAGCTCCGCGCCGACCCGGGACTGCGCCTGCAGCAGCCTGGCGGCCGGCCCGTCGAGCGAATCCAGGATGGCCGCCACGGCGATGGCCCCGATCGCATAGGTGTAGTGGTGGGGCAGCTGGGTCTGCATCGCGAAGGCGACCGCGGTCAGGCCGGAGGAGACGGCGAGCACGGTGATCGCGTTCGGCAGGAACCGCACGGCGGGGACGGTGGCCATCAGCGCGGCGTCCCCTCCGTGTCCGTGCCGCCAGGAATGCCGGTGATCGTGCCGCTAGGCATGTCGCCGCCCGTCGAGACGGGCGAGCACCGTCTCCCCGCCGACGGCCCGCTGCCCGACGCGCACCTCGACCGCCGTCCCGGTCGGCAGATACGTGTCCAGCCGGGACCCGAATCGGATGAGCCCGTAGACCTCGCCGGTGCGCAGCAGACTTCCCTCGGTGGCGTCACAGACGATGCGGCGCGCCAGCAGGCCCGCGATCTGGGTCACCACGATGTCGTCACCGCCGACGGTGGGCCGGACGACCAGGGAATTGCGTTCGTTGTCCTCGGATGCCTTGTCCAGGTCCGCCGACAGGAACCGGCCCGGATGGTAGTGCCGCGACCGCACGGTGCCGGCGAGCGGCGCGAACTGCACATGCACGTCGAGCACGGACAGGAAGATCGACACCCGCTGGTAGTCGGTGCCGGTCAGACCGGTCTCCGGCGGTGGGGCGGCCGTGACGATCTGGGAGACGATGCCGTCCGCGGGTGCGACGATGACGGAGTGGTCGGTCGGTGGCACCCGGCGCGGAACGCGGAAGAACAGCGCGGATCCCGCGGCCGCCGCCAGTCCGATCGTGCCCACGCCCCGGCCGAGCCGCCGCAGGCCGATGCCGCGCAGCAACTGCCGCGCCAGGAGGGACCCGGTGACGAGCCCGGCGACGATCGGTCGTCCGCCGGGGTGCATCGGCGGGATCGATTCGCGGACCAGACCGGCCATGTGCCGCAGTGACGGCGCTGTGGTAGCCATTGACTGCCAGGTGCCCCTCTCGTGGGTGACGCATGGCCCCGCGGAACGGCGCGGGCGGGCTCGCCCCACCGCGCGGGCCTCGACCCGATGGTCACCGGGTCACACGTCGCGCGTCCAACCGTAGCGCGCCCGGCCGACGCCGGGACGGCGACGCCGCCCGCAGCGGCGTGGTCAGCCGCCCCGGACCAGGCCGATGATCTCGCGGACCAGCTCCCCGGACGTCTCCGGCCGGGACTCCTCACTCGGGGCACTGGCCGCCGCCATCGGCACCCGCGGCCGGCGCGGCGAGAGATGGTTCGGTCGGGCGCGGGGCGCGCGGAAGTGGATCTCGGTCGCGCCCGTGGCGGCGACGATCCGCGCCGCGTTGTCCGCCCGGATGGATCCTCCCGGCATGACGCAGATGCGGCCGGCGGCCCGCGCGATGAGCGCGGCCAGCGTCGCGGCGCCGTCACCGGCGCGTCGTGCGCCGCCGCTGGTCAGCACGCGGTCGATACCCAGGGTCGCGAGGGTCTCGAGCGCGCGCGGCAGGTCGGTGACCAGGTCGAACGCGCGGTGGAATGTCGTGGGGGCGCCCTCGCAGGCGGCCAGCAGCTCGGCGGTGATCGCCTTATCGACGGTGAACCGGTCGGTCAGCGCGCCGATGACGAAGCCGACCGGAACGGCGGCGCTGGAGGTCTCCTTCCGGATGGCGATGATGTCGGTGACCATCGCGTCCACCTCTGCGGTGCTGAACACGAAATCGCCCTCCCGGGGCCGGATCAGCACCTGCACACCGATGCGGTGCGCCCGCTGCGCGGTGCTGACCACGCACCCCAGCGACGGGGTGAGCCCGCCGACGATCAGTGCGCTGCACAGCTCCACCCGGTCGGCCCCGGCGTGCTCGGCGGCCAGGGCCCCCGCGGCGTCCTCGACGCAGACTTCGACTCGAACCGGCACGCCGCTCTCCTTCGCAGGGACTCCCGGTGGTTCACCGACGACTCGACTGTAAGGAGTATTACCCTAACGTATGGGAGGTTTCGGGGCAGCAGTGGCACCGGGGCAGCAGCGCCAACCGGGGCCGAGCGGCCGTAGCAGTGGCACCGGGGCGCAGCACTGACACCGGCGGCCGATGGAACGCCCGCGCCGCGGTCAGTGCTGCGAGCTGTCGAACGGCCCCGTCAGGTCCGCGCTGTCCCAGCCCAGGAGGCGTTCGAGATCGGCGGCCGAATGGGAACGGAGGAACCCGGCGAACTTCTCGGTAACGATGCGCCAGTGCTCCTGCGCGGTCTTCTCGCTGATCGTCAGCCGGCGCGCGATGCTGCGGAATGTCTCGCCGCGCGCCCGGCCGGAGAGCACCTGGCGCTGCCGATTCGTCAGCTCGGGGATGCTGTCACGTCCTTCGGCGAGCTCGGTCAGGTCGCCGAGCACGGTGGTGACGGCCATCCCGCCCTGGGCGAGTGCGGCCAGCGCCCGCCCCAATGCCTCGGTCGGCTCGGACTTGTGCACGACGGCCCGGGCCCCCGCCCGCAGGCAGCGCGCCAACAGGTGCATCCGCCGTTCCAGCGTGTAGACGCACACGATGTAGCCGGCGTGATGGCACGCCTCGACGGCTTCGACCCCATGCCGGATCCGACGCGAGTCGGCGGCGCCGAGCTGGATGTCCAACACCACGACATCGGCCTCGGGTCGTGCGGCCAGCAACGACTCGGTATCGGGGAACGCGCCGACGAACGGGACACCGCCGAGCAGCAGCGGCAGGCCGGTCTGGACCACCGTGCTGTTGTCCACCACGGCGACGCGGAGCGGGCCGGCCCCGGACTGCCAGACGCGCGGCACGACCGTGGTCGGGACCGCCGCCGTGCGAGCGGTCTCCCGGACGACGGGAGGCGCGGTGGCGGCGATCGGCGGTGCACTCATGGAATCCTCCCTCGCCGGTCGATGGTGTTCGGCGGCGTGCCGATATGCTCATTGAAGGACACTCACGACGGAGGCGGAAGAGCGGTCGTAATGACCGAACGGGTCCGTACGTGCGGATCCTTCGTTCGTGTCGAATCGTCGCTGATGGGCCATCGATGTTGACGCTCTGTCTCCGACCGAGGCAGTGGTGTCATCCGACGGGGCTGTCTGGGCTTTCAATTGTGTGAAATCTTGACAGATCATCCGGTTTGCTGGGCGAATGCGGCCGGGGCTCATACACTCCCGATATGTCCCGTGACGAGGCCGAACGGCCCAGTGATCAGACAGACCTGGCCGGCCCGGTGGCGTCGACGGTGCGCGACCGCACCGAATTCGCTGCCGAGTTGACGCGACTGCGGCACGCTGCGGGGTTGTCCGTGCGCGAGCTGGCACGCAGCATTGACGTGCCCGTCGGCACGGTGGGCGGCTACCTCAGCGGGCGGCACCTGCCCGATCCCGCGCACACCGAACCGTTCGTGGCCGTGCTGACCGCGTGTGGCGTCCCGACGGCGGAGCACGCGGACTGGCTGGCGGCCGTGCGCCGCATCCGACAACAACCCGGTCCGCGGGCCGCGAGCCGCCGGTCACCGTATCCGGGTGCCGCCGCGTTCACGGCCGCCGACGCTGCGGTCTTCTTCGGCAGGGACGATGTCACCGGTGGGGTCCTGCGCGCGCTCGCGCGGGCGCGTGATCGGTCCGATTCCTCGGGCGTCGTGGTGCTCAGCGGCGCGTCCGGCGCGGGGACCACCTCGGTGCTGCGGGCGGGTGTGCTGCCGGCACTCGACGCATCCGGGGAACCGACGTTCGCCCTGTCGGCACCGCTGCCTGCGCGAACCATCCGGTCCCTCGCGGACCAGCACCCGCGAGGGACCGTCGTCATCGACGATGCCGGCATGATCTTCCTGCCCGGTCCGGAGGCACCGGCCGACAGCGCCGCGGCGCCGGGATTCGATGCGGCGGCGGGCGCGACGGCCGACCCCGAGAGCGATCGCGCCGCCGAGTCGG